>JAEMRG010000134.1 GCA_016463455.1 Rhodoferax sp. | reverse complement strand
GGCTGGGCACCAGATAGTCGCGCGCGCCTTCGGGCGTGCTCTTGGTGAGCATGGGAGTTTCGATATCCACAAAGCCGTTGGCATCCAGAAATTTGCGCACTTCCATCGACACGCGGTAACGCAGCATCAAATTGTTTTGCATATAGGGCCGGCGCAGGTCCAGCACGCGGTGCGTCAGGCGTGTGGTCTCGGACAAATTGTCTTCGTCGATCTGAAAGGGCGGCGTCACCGACGGGTTGAGCACCGTTAACTCATGGCACAGGACTTCGATTTTTCCGCTTTTCAGGTTGTCATTGACCGTGCCATCGGGGCGTGCACGCACCAGGCCTTTCACTTGCACGCAAAATTCATTGCGCAAGCCTTCGGCAGTCTTGAACATTTCGGGGCGGTCCGGATCGCAAACCACCTGGACATAGCCTTCGCGGTCCCGCAGATCCACAAAAATCACGCCGCCATGGTCGCGCCGGCGGTTGACCCAACCGCAGAGGGAAACGGTTTGACCCATTAAGGCTTCGGTCACAAGACCGCAATAGTGAGAGCGCATTGCCATGGTGTGTTTTCCATCCCCTAGCGGGGCAGTCAGGTAGGTATTTAAGTGGCAGGGCCGTGGTCCGAGGGGCTGCGTACCGTTGGCGACACTGCGCCCATCGAAATAACATAGGTAAGTGCTTCATCCACACTCATTTCCAGTTCGATCACCTCCGAACGCGGCAGCAACAGGAAATAACCGCCGGTCGGGTTGGGCGTGGTGGGAACATACACGCTGATCAGATCGCCCGGCAAATGGCGGGCTACTTCGCCATTGGGCACGCCGGTTTGGAAAGCAATCGTCCAGCTACCCTGGCGCGGAAACTGCACCAACAAAGCGGTGCGAAACGCATTGCCATTGCTGGAAAACAGCGTGTCCGAAACTTTCTTCACACTGTTATAAATCGACTTGACAACCGGTATGTGGGTAAACATACGGTTCCACTGTTTGAGCCACCAGCGGCCTGCCACATTGGACACCAAGGCACCGGTCAGCAACATAAAGCCCAGCACCAGCACCACACCCAGACCAGGAATTTGACGCAGCTTCTCCAGCGATGCGCCAAATTGGTCCGAGCTGACTGCCGACATGGCACTTAACATCTGGCCAAACAAACCATCCAACACACTCATCATCCACAGCAACACCCAGATGGTGATCGCCAGCGGCAGCCACACCATCAGGCCGGTCAGCAGGTATTTTTTGAATGGCACTTTGGAACTCCAGGTAACAGCAGTCTTGGACGCGGCGCTCAAGCAGCGGCCGCAGGCGTGGTGCTCGTGGCCGCAGGGGCGCTGTCGACGGGCGCCGCTGCTGCAGCGGCGGGCGCAGTGGCAGGGGCATCCGCGCCGGCGGGCGGGCTGGTGTTGGCAGCACCTGCATCGGACTCGGTTTTTGGTGCTGCATCGCTGTCACCCGCAGCCGGGGCCTCTGTCTTGCCGCCGCGAAAATCGGTGACATACCAACCCGTGCCCTTGAGTTGGAAGCCAGCAGCCGTCAATTGTTTTTGAAACGCGGACTGGCAGCAGCTGGGGCAATCAGTCAAAGGCTCATCGGAGATTTTTTGCAAAACGTCCTTGGCAAATCCGCAGGAGCTGCACTTGTAGGCGTAAATAGGCATGGAAACAAAGCCTTTGGCGGGCGGGTGGCAAAGCCAATGATTATAGTTTGCCTAGTGCCAGAAATACCCATTGGCCAGGGCCAGCGTCAGGAGTACGCCCAATATAAAACCGCCCAGGCCATACACCACGGCCTGCAAAAAGCCATGGGTGCGCTGCTGTTGCGCCAAGATCCGCGCCAATAATTCACGCTGGACGGCATCTTGCGGGCTTTGTTGCAGGTACTGATGCAAGAGCACGGGCAACTGTGGCAAGACCTTGGCGTACTGCGGTGCCTGTCTTTTGATTTCGGACCAGAGCTTTTGCGGGCCCACCTGGTCGCCCATCCACTTTTCCAAAAACGGCTTGGCGGTGGCCCACAGGTCCAGATCCGGGTCGAGCTGGCGGCCCAGGCCCTCGATGTTGAGCAAGGTTTTTTGCAGCAAGACCAGTTGCGGCTGGATTTCTACATGGAAGCGGCGCGAGGTCTGAAACAAGCGCAACAAGACCATGCCCAGAGAAATTTCCTTTAGAGGCCGGTCGAAATAGGGCTCGCAAACCGCGCGTACGGCAGCCTCCAACTCATCGACCCGGGTGGCCGCTGGCACCCAGCCTGACTCGATATGCAGTTGCGCCACGCGTTTGTAGTCACGCCGGAAAAAGGCCGCAAAATTTTGCGCCAAATATTCTTTATCCACCTCGGTCAGCGAGCCGACAATGCCAAAGTCCAGCGAGATATAGCGGCCCAGCGTGGCCGGCTCCAAACTCACCTGGATATTGCCCGGGTGCATATCGGCGTGGAAAAAGCCGTCGCGAAATACCTGGGTAAAAAACAAAGTCACCCCGTCGCGCGCCAGCCTGGGAATGTCCACGCCCGCTGCGCGCAAAGCGTCCACCTGGCTAATGGGCAGGCCGTGCATACGCTCCATCACCAGCACATCGGTGGTGCACAAGTCCCAAAACATTTCAGGAATCAAGACCAGCCCCAGGCCTTCCATATTGCGGCGCAACTGCGCGGCGCTGGAAGCCTCGCGGATCAGGTCCAGCTCGTCGTGCAGATATTTATCAAACTCGGCCACCACTTCGCGCGGTTTGAGGCGCCGCCCGTCGTCCGACCAGCGCTCGATAAAGTTGGCCATCCAGCGCATCAGCGCCAGATCCTGGTCAATCGCCGCCAGCATGCCTGGGCGCAGCACCTTGATGGCCACTTCGCGCTCGCCGCCCTCGCGCGTGCGCATGACGCCAAAGTGCACTTGGGCAATCGAGGCACTGGCCACCGGCTTACGCTCAAAGGAAACAAAGAGTTCGGCAATCGGCTTGCCCAGCGACTTTTCAATCGCGGCGACCGCGATATCAGAATCAAAGGGCGGCACTCGGTCTTGCAGTTTGGCCAATTCGTCGGCGATATCCAAAGCTAAGAGATCACGCCGGGTTGAAATCACCTGACCCAGCTTGACGAATATGGGGCCCAAATGCTCCAGGGCCATACGCAAACGTGCTCCGCGCGGAGCATCTAAACGTCGCCCCAGGCGCAACACGCTTGCCAGAGCCCGGGCCCAACGCTTATCGCCCAAGCTCTCCAAGAAAATGGCATCGAGCCCATAGCGAAACACCACATAGGCAATAAACAAGCCTCGGGTAATGCGCATCATGCAGCGCTTTCGGCACTTGCGCTGCCCGCAGGGCGTACGCTGCCCGCAAACTGCCGCAAGCCTTGCACCATGCGCTGGACGCCCTGCGACAGCATATGCGCCGGCACATCGCCCATGATGCGCGCCAGGTCGGCTTCGACGTCCCATCGCACATGGTCTATCAGCCAATTGATGTCAGCGGCCAGTTGCACATCGCCTTGCACCTGTACATCGGGTTTGCCGCCGTCCAGCAAAGGCTGCAAGACCTGCCATGGATTGGCCGCTGTCAAGGTCAGTTGCAAGTCCACCGTGTCGCCGACCGCACCCAGCGGCACATGCTCGAACAAGCCCGCCGGGCTGATGCGCAGTTGCAAATGCCATTGCATCCACTGCACTTTAAGCAAGCGCCCCTGCTGTTGCACCAGACGCGCCATAGCCTGGGGTTCTTGCATGAGCACATGGTTGAGCAGTAAAACCACGCGCCTTTGCAATTCGTCAAGCGCCCAGTCGGGCGGGGTCAAAGCGGTGGAGCCTTGGGCAAAAAAGTTTTGCGCAAAAGAAAAAGGGGACTGTGTTGCCATAGTCCCCGATTATTCCCGATGTCGCTTGAGCGGCAGCCTGTCAGGGGCACCGCAGCGCAGGCCTACTGCAAAGCCTGTACTCCGGCCACCAGCCAGCCACCGCCGGTCCTGGGTTTGGTCATATTCCAGACCTCGCGGAAGGGGCTGGGGCTCGCGGATGGCTCTTCGCGGATCATGCCGGTGAACTCCACACTGGCCATGTATTCATCAGCCGACTCCTCAATCCCCAGCAAATGCGCGTCGATGGACAAGACCTCGGTCTGGTTGGGCTTGGCGCCGGTGTGGGACTCACGCTCAGAGAGCTGGCTGCGGATTTCGGTCAGCATGGCGTCGGTCATCATGGCCCGCAGGCTGCTGATGTCGGCCTTGTCCCAGGCCGCTTGCAAGGTAATGAAATTGGCCTTGGCAGCGCGTATAAAGCCTTCGCTGTCAAAGCCTTCGGGCACGCCCCAGGCCTGCGAACCTGATAGCGCTGAGCCGATCATCGAGCCGCCACTCGCCGAGGCGCCCTGGAATGGGGTGCCCTGCTGCTCACGTTCCCAGGGGCGGGCCGAAGCGTCATTGCCCACGTTTTCGGGCCGGTAGGCGGTACGCTGCTGCGTATTCATCGAGTCACCGGCATAGGCATAGCCATCGCTCTGGGGGCGGCGGTTGCGCATGAAATAACGAAACACCATAAAGGCCAGCATCAGTGCACCGACGATGAGCAATATCTGGCCCATACCTTCGCCCAAGCCCATGGAGCTCGCCAGCCAGGCCAAGCCCAGGCCTGCTGCCAGACCGCCGAGCATCGCGCCCCAAGGGCGGCTTGGCGCCGCTGCCGCGGCACCCGGCTTGCCCGCTGCATTGCCAATGCCTTGCGAAGGCGCAGCAGGCGCGCTGTCACGCTGGGTGACATTGCTCGATTGACGCCCCATCGATTTGCCACCGGCCAGACGCCCAGCTTCGGCCTGCAAGCTGAACAACAACATAAAAGTCGCTAAAAAAGCAGTCAACCATTTCATATCGAATCCTTCCAAACTAGAAAAACCTATTTCCCAAGGCTTGTTAAGTGCGGCCCGGACCGCGCTTTGCAAGCGCACCCCTAGCCATTGAACACTTCGTCAGCACTTGATACCCACATGTAACGCCGCTATGCCACCGGTCAGGTTGTGGTAGTCCACATGGCCGAAACCACCGGTATGCATCATGGCCTTGAGTTCGTCCTGGCCCGGATGCATGCGGATGGACTCGGCTAGGTAACGGTAGCTAGCGTCATCACCAGCCACAAGCTTACCTAAGACGGGTAAGACCTTAAACGAATACCAGTCATAGGCCTTTTCCAGGGGCGGGGCAATCTTGGAAAACTCCAGCACCAGCAGCTTGCCGCCCGGGCGCAGCACGCGGCACATCTCTGCGAGCGCCAGGTCTTTGTGCGTCATATTGCGCAGGCCAAAGGCCACGCTGACCAGGTCGAAATAGCCATCGGTAAAGGGCAGACGCTCGGCGTCACACACCACCGTGGGCAGAAGTACACCGGCGTCAAGCAGGCGGTTACGCCCGGTGCTGAGCATGGCGTGGTTGATGTCGGTATGCACCACCTGACCGCGCTTACCCACTTTGCCGGCAAAGGCCAGCGCCAGGTCACCGGTGCCACCGGCAATGTCCAGGGCTTTGTCGCCTTCCTGCAAGTTCGCCACCAGCACGGTATAGGCCTTCCAAGCGCGGTGCAGGCCGCCTGACATCAAGTCGTTCATGACGTCGTATTTGGAAGCTACCGAATCAAACACACCGCGTACACGGCGTGCTTTTTCTGCTTCCTCCACCGACTGAAATCCGAAATGCGTGGTGCTCATGGTGCTGTATCAAATTTAGTGGCTGGCACAGCCGTGGGCCGCGGCCACCGGCATCGGGGCGTCACGCTCGCGTCCTGCATCTTGCAAACGCTTTTCA
>JAEMRG010000133.1 GCA_016463455.1 Rhodoferax sp. | reverse complement strand
GGCTAGAGCCCATGGCCCAAGAGCGTATTGCGCGCTTGATGAAGGCGCATGGCGCCTTGAATGGCTGGGCATGCGCCCGCACCCAGCGCGTATCCAGCGGCTTTTACAAGTCCCAAGCGATGGAGTGGTTGCGGTCATGAGAGCCAACACCTTTGCCAAGTACGCCAAGCAAATGCCGGCCAGCTGGCTGCCATTTGCAGACGTCTCTAGCGCCGGCTTGCCGCTGCCGCGTTTGCTGCGACTGACGCTATTTAAATTCACCATGGGCATGACCACCGCTTTGATGATCGGCACGCTCAACCGCGTGATGATTGTCGAGCTGGGCGTACCGGCCTGGCTGGTGTCTCTGATGTTGGCTTTGCCTTTGGTAGTGGCACCGTTTCGCGCCGTCACCGGCTACCAGTCGGACGTGCATGTATCCGCCTTTGGTTGGAAGCGTGTGCCCTATATGTGGGGGGGTACGCTCATACAGTTTATAGGCCTTGCGGTGATGCCGTTTGCGCTGCTGGTCTTGTCTGGGCGCGGCCAGGTGCAAGTGCCTGATTTTGTCGGCCAGGCTGCGGCGGGCATAGCGTTTTTACTGGTGGGCGCTGGCTTGCAAACTTCGCAAACCGCCGGCCTGGCCCTGGCCACCGACCAAGCCAGCGAAGAGACCCGCCCACGCGTAGTGGCGCTGCTCTACACCATGCTGCTGGTGGGCGCCGTGAGCGGTAGCTTGATCTTCAGCGTGCTGCTGTCCGATTTCACCCCGGAGAAACTGGTGCAAGTAGTGCAGGGCAGTGCGGTGGTGGTGCTTGTCCTCAACGCGATTGCGCTTTGGAAGCAAGAGCCGCGTAACCCGCAGCGCGCGGCCGCTCTCAAAAACCAGGTGCAGCCCAAGTTCAAAGAAGTATGGGCGCAGTTCATCGCCTTGCCCCAAGCGCGCCGCTTTTTGTGGGCCACGGCTTTTGGCACCGTGGCCTTCAATATGCAGGACATTATTTTGGAGCCCTATGGCGGAGAAATTCTCAAGCTCAGCGTGGGTGCCACCAGTGCGCTGACGGCGATGCTCGCTGCTGGTGGCTTGCTGGGCTTTTATGTCTCTGGACGGCATCTTGCCAAAGGCGCTGACCCGATGCGGCTTGCCGCTTACGGCGCTTTGGCCGGTTTGCCTGCTTTCTCAGCAGTGATTTTTTCGGCACCTCTGGATGCTGGCTGGTTGTTCCGTTTAGGCGCATTGGGTATCGGTTTTGGTGGCGGTCTGTTTGCTGTCGGTACCTTGTTTACCGCCATGCGCATGGAAGGTCAGTTTGTCGGCCTGGCGCTGGGCGCCTGGGGGGCGGTGCAGTCCGCAGCCGCTGGTATCGCGATGTTCTTCGGCGGTGCCCTGCGTGATGTGGTCAGCAGCTTCACCACCCAAGGCCTGTGGGGCCCTGGCATGACCGACCCCTCCGTCAGTTACAGCATGGTCTATCACGTCGAAATGCTGTTTCTTTTCATTACCTTGATTGCGATTGGCCCCTTGGTCAAACGCAGCACGGTTTTTTCGCCCGTAGTCCCACCCACCCTCGGCCTGGCCGAGTTACGTACTTAGTCGTCATCGAAGGAGAAGTCGCCATGCAAACTGTCGGAAACATCACAGGCTACGTCGATCTAGCCCAAATACTGCTCTATGTGTTTTGGGTCTTTTTCGCAGGCCTTATTTATTACCTCGTGCAGGAAGGCCACCGCGAAGGCTACCCCATGGAGTCCAGTAGTAGCGGGCGAGCCGTCATCAAGGGCTTTCCCATTCCCGAGCCCAAGACCTTTTTGCTCGCAGGGGGTCATAGCGTTACCGTGCCCGACCTGAGCCGCAAAGAGCCACCCTATAGCGGCGTCTCTACTGGCATGGGTTCGGGGTCACCCATCGAGCCCACTGGCGACGCCATGACATCGGGCGTAGGCCCCGGTGCCTGGTCTATGCGTGAAGACGTGCCAGAGCGCAGCCTAGACGGCAAGCCCTTGCTGCAGCCCCTGCGTATCGCTAGCGACTACACCGTTGCGCCGCAAGACGTGGACCCGCGCGGCCTGCCTGTCATGGGCGGCGACGGCAAACAAGGCGGCACCGTTAAAGACATCTGGATCGACGCTGCCGAAATGATGTTCCGCTACTTGGAAGTGGAAATCGCTGATGGCCGCACGGTCTTGCTGCCTATACCGTTTTCGCTGGTGCGCCGTAACCAGGTGGAAGTACATGCCATCTATGCCCGCCATTTCGCGGCAGTGCCGGCGTTGCGCAACCCCGACCAGGTCACCAAACTGGAAGAGGAAAAAATCAGCGCCTACTACGGTGGCGGCATGTTGTATGCCGATCCCAAACGCGGCGAACCCCTGATCTGAGCGCCTCGCGCTTGATGTTCAGAATGTGAAGGAAAGACCATGCCCATAGAAAACCTCGGCCACGAATACGAATTTGAACCGCAGTACGGACTGCCCGAGCGTTTGCCGTCCGATGAGCACATCGTGTGGCAAGGTTCGCCTGACGTACGTGCCCTGGCGGCATCGGCCTTTCATACCCGCAAGTTGGTGTTTTACTTCGGTCTGCTGGTGCTGGCCTGTGCATGGCCGGCCCTGGAGTCGGGTGCTGGTGCTATGGCGCTGCTGCTGTCGGTCAAGTGGATTGTTCCGCTGTCGCTCGCAGGCCTGCTCTGCGTCTGGACGCTCGCTTGGATGACGGCGCGCACCACCGTCTACACGATCACGAATAAGCGCATTGTCATGCGCTTGGGCATTGTGCTGACGGTGACCTTCAATCTGCCCCTAAAGCGTATTGCAGCCGCTGATGTACGCAGCCTGAACGGCGGCTTTGGCGACATCAGCCTGGCGCTACAAGGCGATGACCGTATTGCGTGGGTGCACTTATGGCCCAGCGTGCGTCCGTGGCGCATCACCAAGCCCGAGCCGACCTTGCGCGCCATCGCCGATGTGCAAACCGTGGCCGCCCATGTGCGCGATGCCTGGTCGCAAGCCACCGGTATGCAAGCCAAGCCGGCCGAGCAAGAGAGCGACAGCCGCCATGCCTCGTCCGACTTGCAAGTAAGCGCCACATGAGCAGCCACGCCATGGCCGCCAAGCCTGCCGGTGCTACATCGGATTCCTTCCCCAAATGGGTGCTGTACTGCGCCGGTGGCATCATTGCGTTTTCTCTGATTTCTGTCGGCCTAATTCGTATCACCGGTAACGGGCCTGACCAGCTTGCTGCTGCGCCCACCGTGCAGCGCTCCTTGCTGTTTCAAGACCAGAAAGACGGCGGCGTGCTGGTGGCCGATGGCCTCACCGGCGAGAAGCTGACCGTGTTGCACGGCGAGCAAGGATTTGTGCGCGGCGCGCTGCGCGCCCTGACACGCGAACGCTACTCGCGCGGCATCGGCTCTGACAAGCCCTTTGACTTGATAGCCCGTGTCGATGGCCGGGTGACTTTGATGGATCCCAGCACCGGCCAACGGGTCGATCTAGAATCGTTTGGACCGACCAATACCGCTGAATTCGCCCGCTTTTTGGCGATGCAGCCCGAATAACAACAACCCCGACCCGGAGCAATTTCATGCAAGCGACCCCGACCATCGATTCGGCAGAAAAAGCCTCACAAAAAGCCGTCGAGAGCACCATGCTCAGCCCGCGCTTTTACACCACGGACTTTGCCGCCATGGACCGCCTAGACGTATCGTCCATGCGTGCCGAGTGGGACGTGATGATGGCTGAATACGAAGGCGACAACAACCACGACCATTTCCAACGCACCCCGGAGTTCGCCAAAGAAGTCGCTGAACGCTTTTCGCAAGTCAGCCCGGAAATGCGGCAGGAGTTTTTGGACTTTTTGATCTCGTCCTTAACCTCCGAGTTTTCTGGTTGCATTTTGTACAACGAGATTTTCAAAAACGTGGAAAATCCGGACATCAAGCAATTGATGCGCTACATGGCCCGCGACGAATCGCGCCACGCCAGCTTTATCAACCAGTCGCTCAAAGACTTCGGTCTGGGCATCGACTTGGGCGATTTAAAGCGCACCAAGGCCTATACCTACTTCAAGCCCAAGTACATTTTTTACGCGACCTACTTGTCCGAAAAAATCGGCTACGCCCGCTACATCACTATTTACCGGCAACTTGAAAGAAACCCGGACAAGCGTTTTCACCCCATCTTTCATTGGTTCGAGCGCTGGTGCAATGACGAGTTCCGCCATGGTGAGTCGTTTGCGCTCATCATGCGCGCCAACCCGCATTTGCTGCGCGGCGGTAATGTCTATTGGATTCGCTTTTTCCTGCTGGCGGTGTATGCCACTATGTATGTGCGCGACCACAGCCGCCCTATGCTGCACCATGAAATGGGTCTGGAGTCCACCACCTACGACTACGAGGTGTTTCGCATCACCAACGAGATCACGCGCCAAGTCTTCCCGGTCAGCCTGGACATCGACAACCCGGCATTTCGCGAAGGGCTTACCCATTTGTTCCATGTGCAAACCCAGATGGATAAAGCCAAGGCACGCGGCGGCTTGATGGGTGCCTTGCAGAGGGCACGCTGGGCGGTGTCGGGCGCAGCCACCTTTGTGCGCCTGTACTTCATGCCTGTGCAACACCATACCTTGCCCGCGCAGGTGCGCATGGTTCCGGCCTGGTAAGGCCTGCAGCTCGGCACTAAGAAAGCTGCGGATGAACGATGTCTCTGTTGCGCTAGGGTTTGCGATATTCATCTGGTGGTTTAGCACCGGCATCGTCATCCTGCTCAACCGTATGTCGCGCTCCGCGGTGGTGCTCAGCTTGGCGTTATCGTCGTTGCTGGGTGTCGCCTCGCTGGTGGGTCTGGCCCATACTGCGCAGCAAACCGGTGTGGCCGGCGCCTACTGTGCGTTTACCTGCGCGCTCTTGGCTTGGGGTTGGAATGAGCTGAGCTTTCTCACTGGCTGGATCACCGGCCCGCGCACCACCGCGCTGCCGCAAGACGCTGTAGGCTGGCAGCGCTTTGTGCAATCGCTGCGCGCGGTGCTCTGGCACGAGATGGCGATTTTGCTGGTCGGTTGCGCCATCGTCGCTATCACCTGGGATGCGCCCAACCAAGTCGGCACCGGCACCTACCTGGTGCTGTGGATCATGCGCACCAGTGCCAAGCTCAATTTGTTTTTCGGCGTGCGTAATCTGAGCGAAGAATTTTTGCCTGCCCATCTGGCCTATCTGGAGAGCTTCTTCCGTCGCCGCCGTTTCAATGCCTTCTTCCCTTTTGCTGTGGCCTTGGCCAGCGCCTGCTTGTGGTGGCTGGTGGCGTATGCGTCCAGCCCGCTGACCAGCGAGGCGCAAGCGGTGGGCGCGGTACTGGTCGGCACCATGCTGGCCTTGGCGATTTTGGAGCACCTCATGCTGGTGCTCCCACTGGACACCACGGCTTTGTGGCGGTGGGCCTTACGCAAGAAAAAAGGTGGTGTTGCCGCCGACGCATTTGAAGCCCACACCGCACCCGTGCTGGCACCCACCTTGGATAAGCATGACAAACTATTTCAAATCCATTGACGGCATTGGCGACGGTGGTGGCGATGCCGGTGGCGGCACGCACGGCCCCGTCTTGAGCAGCGCAGGCAAAGCCCCCACGGCCATCGTCATTGGCACTGGCTTTGGCGGTTTGGCCGCCGCCATACGCTTGTCGGTCAAAGGTTATCGCGTACAGATGCTGGAAAAGCTGGACGCCCCCGGCGGTCGTGCCTATGTGCACAAGCAAGACGGCTTTACCTTCGACGCTGGCCCCACCATCATCACCTTGCCGCACCTGATCGAGGAGTTGTTTACTC
>JAEMRG010000132.1 GCA_016463455.1 Rhodoferax sp. | reverse complement strand
GAGCGAAATTCGCGGCCGTACAAAATGAGCACCACCAAAGCGGTGGCGGCGATCAGCGCAAGGGGAGACAAAAACCAGGCCATCGCAGCAAATGAAAAGTAATAGGCGCGCAAGCCGTCGTTGAAGGTTTCAGCCGCTGCGCCCACCAGGGCGCCCGCCCTATCAGCAATCTTTTTTCGGTCATGCAAACCGTCCTCAAATTCTTTGACTGGAGGCATCGCGCCAATCACCAAGGCCACAAAAGTGTATTGCCGCATCGACCACGAAAAGCGGAAAAAGGCATACACAAAAATGCCGAGCAAAACCAGGATCTTGAACTCGAACACAAACATGGGTGTTTGCGTGACAAAGGGGATGTCCCGCACCAACTCGGCGGCTTTGTCGGTGGTGCCCATCAGGGCCAGCAAGCCGCCAATGATGATGATCGTAGTGGAAGAAAAGAACGAAGGCGTGTGTGACAGGTTTTGCGTGATCAAGCCGTCGAGCATACGTGGATCACGGGCCGTCGCTTGCAGCATCCACAACGCGCGGTAGCGGTTGGTGGTGGCGATCAATGATCGCTCGTGCCAGCCCCAGAATTTGGCAAACAGGGCATAACCGATCCACATGGCAAAAAAACAGCCCATGGCCAGCCAATCGACCAGGGGCAGCAAGTTGATGATTTTCATGCCTCCATGGTACCAACACGCGGCACGCTGGGAACATTCATCAGATTAACGATTAGACAATCAGCCGCGCAATTTGGCTGCCACTGCCGCCACGCGCTCGCCTATGGCTTTTGTACCTTGTACGGCGATGCAATTTTGGAAGTTCGCGTGGACGCCATACCCGAAACCCCACATTGCATGGCTTGCCAAACCAAGCTCGAAGCGCAAGGTAGGACTTATCGCATACGGTAAAAATGTAGATCCGGCCCGCACACTTCGCCGGCGCAGCGCGCAGCGCTGGCCTAAGCGGCTTTTCGTGGGGCGCCTCCTACTAGGCAGCGGTCTTGATACTGAGCTGAAGTCTGCCTACCTGCGACCTACAATGCCCCGATGTGGATGTACGTGCTTCAGGGAATAGGATTCGGTTTTGCTGCGGCTTCGCAGCCGGGGCCGTTTCAAACCTACCTTATTTCGCAATCCATCAGCCAGGGCTGGCGCCGCACTTTGCCCTCGGCGCTGGCGCCTTTGCTCAGTGACGGGCCCATCATCGCCTTGTGCTTGCTGGTGCTATCGCAAGTGCCGGTGTGGATGGAGCAGGTCTTGTATGGCGTCAGTGGCGTGTTCATCTTGTATCTGGCCTGGGGCGCTTTGCGCGCATGGCGTGCATCACCGGTGCAAGGTGTGCAGGAGGTGGAAGCGGGCCTGCCTTTGGGCAAAGCGGTGGTGATGAATATGCTCAGTCCGGGCCCGTATATTTTTTGGACCCTCGTGACCGGCCCGATTCTGGTGGCGGGTTGGCGCGAGTCGCCGATGGTTGGACTCTCCTTTCTCGGCGGTTTTTACTTTACGCTGGTCGGCGCTTTGGCCGCGATTGTCTTGGTGTTTGGGCTGGCGGCGCGCTTTGGCGAAGGTATCAAACACGCGATGCTGGGCGTGTCAGCAATCGCTTTGCTGGTATTTGGCCTCTACCAAGTCAGCAAAGCCCTGGGAGTTTTGCAATAAGCGGTCAGCTTTGACTGCTTGCCTGTGCAGTCTTGCCTGCCAAGCACCCAAGAGCGATTCAGGCCAAGTGCACGCTGGGGATACTGAAACTGTCGGCGTAGGTGAAGTAAATAGAGCTGAAAAACATGGCCGCCATCACCATCGCCGTGGGATACAGCACCAGGGCTACGGCCTCTTCGCTGCCGGACAAACCGGCCACTAGCACCACGCCCAGCCCGATGACCATAAAGGCCAGCATCCACACCAAGCTATAGACCGTGAAAGCGCCGATATTGCGTATGCAGGCGACCATGCTAAAGAACAGGCTTTTCATCGGACTGAGATTGTTCCAATAGACCAGTGCCGGCGCGAACCAGAACAACAAGGATAAAGGCATATAAAACAGCAGGGCCACCATCGTGGCAGTTTCAAACGCCGGGTCTTGGAAGACTTCGCTGCCCACCGCGCCGCCAAACAAATACATTTGCGCGAACTTGCCGCCATCGGCCAGGGCAGACAAGCCCAGAACGCTTACAAAACCCAGCGCATACAGCGCACCCAGAATCAGCATGGCGCGCATCTGCGCGCGCCCGGCACGAAAACCCGCGATCAACACGCTGGGCATGGGGAACTGACCTTTGAGCGCTTCCTGCGTGGCCACCATCAGCCCCAGGGTAGCGCCCGGCAGCAAGGCCAGGGCTAGCACATTGCCTATGACAGGCACCATAGAGATGACCGACATCACCGCCATAAAAATAAAGAACAAGCCGGTCAGTGCCAGCGGTTGACGAAAAAAAGTGCGCATCCCTAGTTTGACCCAGAGGATGCCTTGGCGGGCGGGAACGATATGAAGTTTCATGCAGTGGGGCTGGTGGCGCTAAAGGGGCGCGTGCCAGCTGAGTGGGTGGGCGATACGCTGGCGCAGTATGCGCTCAAAGGGAGCCGGGTCATGGGCTTGTAGCATGGCGGCTTCGCGCGGCAGGTGCAAGTCCCACAAGCGCGAGAGCCAAAAACGCAGGGCAGCCGCGCGCAGCAGGCCAGCGAATACGGCCAGTTCCGCCGCTTCCAGCCGGCGCACATCGGTATAGGCCCGCATAAAAGCGTCGGTACGGGCCGTATCGGCCACACCGTCGGCGGCGTTCACACACCAGTCGTTCAGGCAGATGGCGATATCAAACACCCAGGCGTCATTACCGGCGAAGTAGAAATCAAAAAAGCCCGTCAGTTGGGCGCGGCCCTGGGCGTCGGGCGCAAACATCACGTTGTCGCGGAACAGGTCGGCATGGATGGGCCCGCGCGGCAAGGCCGCGTAATCCGCGCTCTGCGCCAGGGCTTCTTGGGTCTGTAACTCGCTTTGCAACAAGGTGTTTTGCTCTTGCGTGACAAAGGGCAGCACTTCAGGCACGGTGCGCCGCCACCAGTCTAAGCCGCGCAAATTGGGCTGCTGCATGTCAAAGCTGCGCCCGGCCAGATGCATGCGCGCCAGCATGGCGCCTACTTGCGCGCAATGGTCGGTGCCGGGCTGCAATTCGCTTTTGCCGGCCAGCAAACTCACCACAGAAGTGGGCCTGCCTTGCAGGCTGTGCAGTAATTGGCCCTGGGCGTTAGCCGCCGGGTCGGGCACGGGAATGCCGTGCTGCGCCAGGTGGCGCATCAGGTGCAGGTAATAGGGCAATTGCTCGGCGCTCAGGCGCTCGAACAAGGTAAGCACATAGCGGGCTTGCGCGGTATCGGCAAAGTAATTGGTGTTTTCGATGCCGCCGGCGCAACCCTGCAAACGGGTCAGCGGCCCCAAGCCCAGGGTGTGGAAAAAGGCATGGGCCTGGTCGAAGGAAACTTGGGTGTAAACCGCCATGAAGCAAACCTGAATGAGGGGCGCAGTGCCCAAAGGCAGTGCCGACTGTGCGTGCGCCAAGGCGAGGGCAGACCCGCAGTGGCACCGGGCGCGATTGTAGGCGGCGCACTTTGGCCCCTACGCAGGCAGGCAAAATGCCGCCATGCACCCCACTTCTAATGCTCCCACGCCCGCTTTGCTGCTGATTGACGGCTCCAGTTATTTGTACCGCGCTTTTCATGCCATGCCCGACCTGCGCGCCGTGCCCGGTGACCCGGCCAGCACCCCCACCGGCGCGCTGCGTGGCATGGTCAACATGATGCAGGCCTTGCGCAAAGAAGTGCCTGCCGCCTATGTGGCCTGCGTGTTTGACGCCAAGGGTCCGACCTTTCGGGACGCGATCTACCCCGCCTACAAAGCCCAGCGGGCGCCCATGCCCGACGATTTGCGGGTACAAATTGAGCCTATCCACGAAATGGTGCGCCTTTTAGGCATGCAGGTGCTCGATGTGCCGGGCGTCGAGGCCGATGACGTGATTGGCACCTTGGCGGTGCTGGCCGCTGCACGCGGCATGGATGTGGTGGTCAGCAGCGGGGATAAAGACCTGGCGCAATTGGTCAATGAGCGTATCACCATCATTGACACCATGAACGGCAAACGCCGCGATGTGGCTGGTGTGTTGGAAGAGTTCGGCGTGCCTGCGCATTTGATGCTGGACTATCAAAATCTGGTCGGCGATACCGTGGACAACGTGCCCGGCGTGAGTAAGGTCGGACCCAAAACCGCAGTGAAATGGCTGCAGGAACATGGCAGCTTGCAAGGCGTGATCGATAACGCGGCCTCTATCAAAGGCGTGGTTGGCGAGAACCTGCGCAGCGCGCTGGACTGGCTGCCAACGGCGCGCCAGTTGCTCACCATCAAAACCGATTGCGATCTCTTGGATTGGCTGCCGGCCTTGCCGGAATTTTCTGACTTGCTCTGCGGCCCGGAAGACCTGGCGGGCTTGCATGCGTTTTACTTGCGCTTTGGCTTTAAGGGATTGGCAGGCACGGTGGCCGGGCAATTAGAAAAAGCCCTTGCCAAGTCCCAGGCCAGCGGTGCGGACTTGTTTGGCGAAATGGCTGCGCCCAGCCAAGCGGGTAATGCAAGTGCCCAGGCACAGGGCGGTGCGCCGGTGCAGTCATTGCTAGCCCGCGCCACCGACTACGAAACCGTGCTAGACCAGGCCGCGCTGCAGCGCTGGCTGGCGCTGATTGAATCGGCCGAGTTGGTGTCGCTAGACACCGAAACTACCTCCTTGGACGCCATGCGCGCTGAGATTGTGGGCATCAGCCTGAGCGTGGCCGTTGGCGCCGCCGCCTATATTCCCTTGGCGCACCGCTACCCGGCCGCTCCGGCGCAGTTAGACCGCGACGAAGTGCTGGCCCTGCTCAAGCCCTGGCTGCAAGACGCTAGCAAGCACAAGTTGGGGCAGCATGTGAAATACGACCGCCATGTGTTTGCCAACCACGGCATCGAGGTACGCGGCTATGTGCACGACACCATGCTGCAAAGCTATGTGCTCGAAGTGCATAAGCCGCATGGCCTAGAAAGTCTGGCCGAGCGCCATTTGGGCCGCAAGGGTCTGAGCTTTGAAGACCTGTGTGGCAAAGGCGCGCAGCAGATCAGCTTTGACCAGGTGGATGTCGCCCGCGCCGGGCAATACGCTTGTGAGGACGCCGACTTGACGCTGGACGTGCACCAGGCCTTGTGGCCGCGCTTGCAGATGGACGCCAGTTTGCTGTTTATTTACCAGCTGGAAATCGACAGCAGCGAAGCCCTGTACCGCATTGAGCGCAATGGCGTGCTGATTGATGCCCCGACCTTGGCTGCGCAAAGCCAGCAATTGGGCGCGCGTATTGTGGAACTGGAATACGAGGCCCACGCCTTGGCCGGCCAGCCCTTTAACCTGAGCAGCCCGAAACAAATTGGCGAGATATTTTTTGTCAAGCTAGGCCTGCCGGTCGTGAAGAAAACCGCCACCGGCGCACCCAGCACCGACGAGGAAGTGCTGGAAAAGCTGGCCGAGGACTTTCCGCTGCCAGCCAAAATTTTGGAACACCGGGGCCTTGCCAAGCTCAAGGGCACCTACACCGACAAGCTCGCACAACTGGCCCTGCCGCGCACTGGACGCGTCCACACCCATTACGCACAGGCGGTGGCGGTGACCGGACGCCTGTCTAGCAATGATCCGAATTTGCAAAACATTCCTATTCGCACGCCCGAGGGCCGTCGCGTGCGCGAAGCCTTTGTCGCGCCCGCGGGCAGCGTCATCGCCAGCGCGGACTACAGCCAGATCGAGTTGCGCATCATGGCGCATATCAGCGGGGACGAGGCGCTTTTGCAGGCCTT
>JAEMRG010000131.1 GCA_016463455.1 Rhodoferax sp. | reverse complement strand
CGGTCGCTGATATCACCGTATAGCGCGAAATTAGCAGATAAAGCCACTAAGCCGGCAAGAAGCACTATTTTGCGGATTGCGTTCTGGTCTAACTGCCCTATCTAAAAATTCCGATACACTAAGATAGCTTGTCGGGGTGCCAAAGACGTAAGTCGAGGCTGAGACCACTAAGGTGGAACCCGCTGAACCTGATCGGGGTCATTCCCGCGTAGGGAACAACGAATGTTGGCACCGGACCCTGCACGGCTTTAAAAGCTCACGCTCTCCCCGGTAGCCCAGGCAGGCTCCACCTTCAACCGGAGACTGCCTTGACCCCATCTTCTGAGACAGTAAACAGCCCCTTGTCTGGCTCTGCCTGGTAATGGCAAGTCTGCACGTCGGCATTGCAGGTGCTGGCCTAGCCGGGCGCATACTGGCATGGCGACTGCTGCGCGCGGGTTGTCGAGTGACTTTGATGGATGTGCGTCCTCCTGAAGCGCTAGACACCGCCGCCATGGTGGCCGCAGCCATGCTATCGCCCCTGGCCGAACTGGCGGTGTCCGATGCAGTGGTGTTTGCATTGGGCCAGCGTTCAATGACCTTGTGGCCGCAGTGGATAGACGAGCTATCTGCTGCCAACACGGCTGCAGACGCCCAACCGGTTTACTACCGACAGCAGGGTTCGCTGGTCGTAGCCCACAGTCCAGACCAGAGTTCACTGGAGCACTTCACACGCCTCTTGCACCACAAACTACCCGCTGCCTACCAGCACCAGGTACATAGCCTTGACGGCGCCGGGGTGGCCGCTCTGGAGCCCGCGCTGGCCGGGCGCTTTAACCAGGGCCTGTATTTGCAGGGTGAGGGGCAGCTGGCAAACGACCAATGGATGGCTGCCTTGGCCCAAGAAATCCGTCGCCTGGGTTGCGTATGGCACACAGAGGTTGACGTCCACACCTTAGAGCCCCACCGCCTGCAAGGTGAGCGTGCGGCAGGGCAAGGCGTAAGCGAGGAACTCAGTATTGCAGTCGACTGGGTGGTAGATGCCCGGGGGGTGGGAAGCAAGACGCTTTTGCCCGCATTGAGGGGTGTACGCGGCGAGGTCTTGCGCGTGGAATGCAACGGCGTAGAACTGCAGCGCCCGGTACGCCTCATGCATCCGCGCTACCAGCTCTACGTAGTGCCGCGTCCAAACCACCTTTTTGTTGTCGGTGCCACCGAGCTGGAATCAGAGGATGTCGGCCCCGTCACCGTGCGGTCCATGTTGGAGTTGGGTAGCGCCTTGTACAGCCTGCATCCAGCCTTCGGCGAGGCGCGGATCATCAGTTTGTCCAGCGCACTTCGACCCGCACTGGACAACGACCAGCCGACTTGTAAGCACAACGACGGCATTTGGCATATCAATGGTTTGTACCGCCACGGCTATTTGTGTGCTCCGGCGCTCGTTGAAACTTTAACCCGCAACCTACTGGAATCATCAACATGACCCCGCTTGCCCTTCATGTCAACGGTGCAGACTGTGAAACGACTGCAAACTCATTGCAGGACTTGCTGCTCGAACTTGGCTATGCGCTCAACACCGCGATGGCCTGCGCCATCAACAACCATTTGGTGCATCGGGCCGATTGGCCGCAGCGCGCGCTTGCGCAAGGTGATCGCGTGGACGTGATCGTACCCATTACCGGAGGCTGAGATGCAAACAAACGTACACACCAATGAGTCGGATAGCGGTTGGCAGGTTGCCGGAGTCAAGCTCAAGAGTCGCCTGTTTTTGGGAACGGCGCACTATCCCTCCTTGCAAGTGCTCAGTGACGCGGCGACCAAAAGCGCGATCGAAGTCCTGACGGTCGGATTGCGCCGTTTGCAGCCCGAAAGTGGTGGCGGGAACCACTTTTGGCAAAAAATTCAATCGCTAGGTTGCCACCTGCTGCCCAACACGGCGGGTTGCCACAGCGCACAGGAGGCCATCACCTTGGCCCACATGGCGCGGGAAATATTTGATACAACCTGGATAAAGCTGGAGGTCATTGGCGATGACTACACCTTGCAGCCTGACCTTATGGCGACACTGGAGGCTGCTACCCAGCTAAGCAAAGATGGCTTCGCGGTATTTGCCTACACCACGGATGACCTGGTGATGGCCCAGCGCCTGCATGGCGTGGGCTGCGCGGCAGTGATGCCCTGGGCTGCACCCATTGGAACCGGCCGTGGGCCAATGAATCCCTATGCGTTGGAAACCATGCGCCGGCGGATGCCAGACGCAGTTTTGGTGGTGGATGCGGGCCTGGGCCGACCTTCCCATGCCGCCCAAGTCATGGAATTTGGTTTCGATGCGGTGCTCCTCAATACAGCGGTAGCCCAGGCTGGAGACCCGGTCCGCATGGCGCTGGCGTTTGCCCAAGCCGTGTCGGCAGGACGCGGCGCCTTCGTATCGGCGCCCATTCCCGAGCGTAGTGCCGCACAAGCGTCCACGCCCACGGTGGGCATGCCGTTTTGGCACGCGCAGTGAGGGAGACCGTGATGGCAAAACAAGGCTCTCCAGCGCTTATTGGCGCATTGGGTTTTTATCCCGTAGTCCCTGATGCGGAGTGGGTAAAACGACTCTTGGACTGGGGTGTGCGCAGCATTCAACTGCGCCATAAGCCCCTAGTGAATGACGATGTAGCCCTTGCACGGCAAGTACGCGAGTCGGTGGCTGCGGGGCGAGACGTTGCGGGTGCGCAGGTCTTTATCAATGACCATTGGGAACTGGCCTTGGCCGAGGGCGCCTATGGGGTGCATCTGGGACAAGAAGACTGGGCCGCGCTCAGTGTGACGCAGCGCGAGCGGCTAAGGGCTTCTGGCATGCGGCTTGGCCTGAGTACCCACACACCGGATGAATGGGCCATCGCGCAGGCTGTAAATCCTTCCTATATCGCCATCGGTCCGGTGTACCGAACGACGCTCAAAGTCATGCCCTACGAGCCCGTGGGGCTCGAACAGCTAAGGGCCTGGACACTGCAGGTCAGCCCTTGCCCGGTCGTGGCCATTGGCGGTATTTCGCTCGAGCGCTTGCCCGATGTAGTGGCCTGCGGCGTCAATGGGGTGGCCGTTGTCAGCGCGGTAACCCAGGCCAGTAACCCTCAGGATGCGGTGGCCGCAGGCTTGCAGTCATCAGCGTGGTGTATCGCAAGCCTATGAAATACCAGGCGCCGCGCAGCCGCTCACTAGGCGGTTGTGACGTAAGACGCATCCGCTGGGGGTGTTGCCCGGTTAAAGCAGCCGGACGACTGAGAAAGTCCCTTTGAACCTGATTGGGGTAATCCTCGCGCAGGGAAGCACAGCGCTCCTTTCATTTTGGGCTCAGGCAACCTGCCTTTTGTTTATTTAGGAGAACAACATGGCATCTGAAAACTATTTTTCATCATCGTCCGAGCACGTTAATTCGGCCCTTACCCCGACCACGCTGGAGGCGCGCGTATTTCACTGGCATACCCAAGCCAGTCTGTGGTTTAGCCTGGGCGTTGGCCTTTTGGTGATCCAACTAGGCTCGTACCTGAGTCCTGCGCTGGGCACGCGCGACGCCATGCTCGCCATCGTTATTGGATCAATTGTGGGCGCGGGCCTGCTGGCCTGGACGGCGCACATTGGCGCACGCACGGGTCTGAGCAGCGCGGGCATCATGCACCACACCTTTGGCAGCCGCTTTGCGCGCCTGCCGGTGCTACTGAACATTGTCCAGCTGATTGGCTGGACCACATTCGAGCTGGTCATCATGCGCGACGGCAGTGTGGCCATTGCCAAAGAGGCTCTGGGCTGGGACGCCTCGGGCATGGGAGGTACGCTCGCCTTTACGGTGCTGTGGGGCGGGGTGTTGTCGCTCTTGCTAGCGGGTTCGATGGTGACGCTGGTGCGCAAGACGCTAGCCCGCTACGCGCTGCCTTTGGTAATTGCTTCCTTGCTTTGGCTAACATACCAGTTTGGAATGCAGGCGCAGGCGAACGGATGGGATGCGTTTTGGTCACGCGCGGGTAACGGGAGCATGGGCTGGCCCAGCGCCTTGGATCTGGTGATTGCCATGCCCGTGTCTTGGTTGCCGCTGGTGGCCGACTACGCCCGTTTTGGCCGCAGCCCGCGCGGTGCGCTGGGCGGCACCTGGGTGGGCTACGCGCTAGCCAATGTGTGGTGCTACGCCCTGGGCCTGCTGGTGGTGAGCGTGGTAGCCCCTGGCGCAAGCCTGGTGGGCGTGCTGTTGCTCGCTCAGGGTGGCCTGGTGGCGCTGAGCCTGATCTTGGTGGACGAAATCGACAACGCCTATGGCGACGTGCACAGCGCGTCTGTCAGCGCACACAGCCTGCACATGGCCTGGACGGTGCGCGGCTGGGGCCTGGCCATCGCCGTAGGCTGCACCGCACTGGCGTTGGTGCTGCCCATGCACGACCTGGAGCCCTTTTTGCTCTTGATCAGCTCGGTATTTGTGCCTTTGTTTGGCGTGATTTTGGGGCGCATGGGCACGCCTGGTGGCGCAGCATCGCAAGACAAAACCGTGGACTGGAGCGCCGCCGTTCTGTGGCCTGCCGGTATTGCGCTTTACCACGCGCTTAGCCAATGGGCGCCACATTTGGGGGCGACCTTGCCGACGCTCGCGGCTACTTTTGTGTTGGCTTGGGCGACGCGCCAGAAATAGTCTTTATCGGCGCACAGATCCGATGCCTAACCGATTCAGTTCCGCAACGGCTGCCGTCGCATGGATAGCGGCGCAAAGCCGTGGTTGAGCGGCCCGCTGCCGTGGCCGGTGCGCGCAGCGGCGCCATGCTCTAGCGCGCCGCGCACATAGGCGCAGGCACTTTCTGCCGCGTCTTTTAGGCCTGCACCCAGCGCAAGGTGGGCCGCGATGGCCGAAGACAGGGTGCAGCCGGTGCCGTGGGTGTTGGCGCTGGCGATGCGCGGAGCGTGCATCCAGTGGCGCAGTCCGTTGCGCGTGGCCAGAAGGTCGTGCACCATGTCGCCCGCAAGGTGGCCACCTTTGACCAGCACCGCATGGGCACCCATGGCCAGCAAGTCGCTGGCCGCGCGCTCCATGTCAACCTGCGTGGCCAGCGGTCGGCCGACCAAAAGCGCGGCTTCGTCCAGGTTGGGGGTGACCAGGGCGACGCGGCCAAACAGTTGCGCAATCAACGCCTGCACCGCCGGTTGCTCAATCAGCACCGCACCGCTGGTGGCCACCATCACCGGGTCCAGCACCACATGGGGCAGTTGGTGGCGGTCTATGGCGCCGGCCACGGTGGCAACCGCTTCTGCTGAATGCAGCATTCCAACCTTGACCGCGTGTACGCCCATGTCTTCCACCACGGCGTCTATTTGCTGGCGCAGCATCTCGGTCGGCACGGCGTGGATGGCGCGCACACCTTGGGTGTTTTGCGCGGTAAGCGCGGTAATGGCGCACATGCCAAAGCAGCCCAGGGCTGAAAACGTCTTAAGGTCGGCCTGAATGCCTGCGCCGCCACCGCTGTCAGAGCCTGCGATGGTTAGCACGCGTGGGTATTCGAAAGTAAAAGGCGACGTGGTAACGGATGGATTCATGCTCTTTTTTCCCAGACGGTTCGTAGTTCATGCGCTGCGAAAACCGGGTCTTTGGCACCACAGATCGCGCCAAATACGGCCAACCCGTCGGCGCCTTCAGCTAGCAGCATGTTGTCGTTCAGGCTCATCAACCCGTGGTTGGTGATTCTGTAAATCAGGGGAGAAGAGGCGCGCGCTTTCTCCACGTCGGGCCAAAGTATTGAGGGGGTAAGCGCGGTAGTGTGGGCCATGTTCGTCCGAATAAGTAGAGACATAGGCCGGGAAAGCGTGGTCGAAAGCGGGTTTGCTTCCCTACGCTGGTACGACCCAGATCAGGTTCAAAGAGTGTTT
>JAEMRG010000130.1 GCA_016463455.1 Rhodoferax sp. | reverse complement strand
ATCGACATCGACGAGTTCAATGCGCTCGGTGTTGAAGCCACTATCGCCGAAGCCCGTCGTGTGGTGGGAACCGGCGCCACCTACGTCAGCTTTGATGTGGACGCACTCGACCCCGTCTATGCCCCAGGCACCGGCACCCCCGAAATCGGCGGCATGACCACCTTGGAAGCGCAGCACTTGGTGCGCGGTCTGCGTGGCCTGAATTTGGTGGGCGGTGATGTGGTCGAGGTATCGCCTCCGTTCGATGCCAGCGGCAACACCGCACTGGTGGGGGCGACCATGATGTTTGAGATTTTGTGTGTGCTAGCCGACAGCATCAAAGCGCGCAAAGCTTGACGCCCTCCGCCCGCAAGGCTACATTGCAACGCCACTGCGCACAGTGCCAGTGGCGTTTATTTTTTAGACTATGCAAAGACAACACATCAGCTCCGGCTCGCGCTTTGAGTCCGAGATCGGCTACTCCCGCGCCGTGGTGGCAGGCGACTGGGTTTTTGTATCCGGCACTACCGGCTTTGACTACGCCAGCATGGAAATTTCCGAGGATGTGGCCGAACAAACGGCGCAATGCTTCAAGAACATCGCCGCCGCCCTGGCCCAAGCGGGCGCCACTTTGGATGAGGTCGTGCGCGTCAACTACATCTTGCCCCATCCCGCGGACTTTGAAGCATCCTGGCCCGTACTGCGCCAATACCTAGGGCGCGCTCGCCCGGCGGCGACCATGGTGAGCGCAGGACTGGTTGACCCGCGTATGAAAATCGAGATTGAGGTGACGGTGCTCAAAGGCAGTGGGTTGCGCGATGGCTAAGTCCACTTCGCAGTCCGGGCAGGCCGGCCTGGTGGTGTTTGCCAAAAGCGTAAAAAAGTTAAGCGCTTTTTACGTCCGCACACTGGGCCTGGAAGTGCTGGAAAGTGCGTCCAGCCACCAACTACTGCGTGGCAATGGCTATGAAGTCGTGGTGCATGCAATTCCAGCCAAGATTGCGCGCTATCTACCTATCACAAAGCCGCCGGTGCTGCGCGAGGACAGTGCAATGAAGCCCAGCTTTGTAGTGCCGGATTTACAAGCACTGCGGCTGGCCGTAGTGGCGACCGGCGGATGGCTTAAGCCTGCGGAGCTGGCCTGGACGTTTCGTGGTCACATAGTGCTGGACGGCTGCGACCCGGAAGGCAATATCGTGCAATTCAAGCAAAAGCTCTGAGCGCTGCGCGCTTATTTAACTTCCGCGATCGCTTTCTTCAAGTCACGGTATTCCTCACACGAAAAAGGGCAAATTTTGTCCAGGCTGGCAAGGTGCTCTTTGGCCTTGTCTAACTGACCCATTTGGACATAGGCCATGCCGATGTACTCGTGTGCGCCACGGTGCTTGGGGTCTAAGGTGAGCGCTTGTTTATAGGCGACAAGCGAGTCGTCGTATTTTTTCTGATTACGTAAGCTGTAGCCCAGCAAATTAAAGCCGTCGGCGCTGCGCGGGTTGGTAAGCGTGTAAGGCTCTAGCACGGCTTGGGCGCCAGCCCAGTCTTTGCGCGCGATGGCGGTTTTGGCTTTTTCCAGTTCGGTGTCTTTAGGGCTGGGTGGGCTGTTGTCTGCAGCAAAGGCGAAGGTACTGACAAACAGGCTGGCGGCAAGTAGGAGGCGGAAGGTGGGCATAGCGGTATTTCCTAGGGTTGAGGCAGAGGCACCGAGGCACTGTATCGGATTTGCTGATCAGCCTCGCTTTGCTGCCAAATGGGCCTGCGCTAGGCCTAGGAATTTGCAAGTGCAAACCAGCGCATCCCACCACTAGCAGGGCGCAGTCACCGCTTTGCTATAAGCGAAATACAGCTCGTCGCGCACCCAGCCCAAAGCCTCATAGGCCGCTTGTGCCGGAAGATTGGTTTTTGCGGTAGTCAAATCCAGGCGGCACATGCCCTGCTCACGGGCGCTTTGCTCCGCGGCCAACAAGAGCAAGTTACCAATACCCGCGCCCCTGGCTGCAGGCGCGACATAGAGGTCATACAAGGCATAAATCGGCTTGGCTTCCAGCGAACAGAACGTGGGGTAGAGCTGGCAAAAACCAAGCGCCTGCCCGCTCACATCTTGCGCCAGCAATATGACGGACTCGGCCTTTTCGATACGCTCTGCGATATAGCCGCTTGCCAGCGCAAAATCTGAAGGGTATTGGTAGAACTGCCGGTACGCGTCAAACAGCTGCGCAATCGCTGCCACATCGGCCTTGGTGGCAACAGAGATTTTTATGGAATGCATGGTTCCCTTTCGATGCGCATAAGCTCGCTCGTTTTACGATTAGTCGGCAAATAAAGGTATCCCTTAGGGGCTGGGGATACGCAAATGCTCCAGCACTTGCCCTTGCGCTCCAACGCGCGCAAGCACCATGTCACCAGAGCCTATGTTTTCTCCAACGTACTGCAAGATATTGACGTGGTGGGTTACCAGTATCAATGGCTTGCGATTGGGCTGTGAAAGCATGTTCGCCAGCAGGCGCCGAATCGCTTGGTTTTGTGTTTGGGCGCGATCTGGCGTATCGAAAAAAGAGCCCAAGCTGGGCTCTAGGGTGACGGGGCCGTAGCCGAGTCGGTCCGCGGTTTGCTGGCAGCGGCACCAAACGCTACTCAACACCGTAGCACTTTGGATACCTTGTTTACGCAGCCACTGCCCGGCACGCACAGCCTGTTGCTTGCCTTGCTCGTCAAGGTTGCGCTGCGTCTCGCAACGGTCTAAAGAATATCCCTGCGGATCGCCTACGCCAGGCGCCAGGGCATGGCGCATCAACAACACATATTCCGATGTGAGCAGCTTCTCTGCCAGGGTGCTTGCAGATGCACCCACATGCGCTACAAAAAGTAACGCAGTAGCAAACCAAATACTTAGACGCATAGTCAAAAGCTCGCAGAAGAATTGGGGCGCACAGCCACTAAGTGTGTACGAAAAAAATCATTTTTTAAATACCAAACCCAAACACCGCGAGCAGCTCACGCCACCCGCAACACCACCCGCTTGGGCGCACCACGCGCCATCGCCAGTTCATCGACAGCGGCGCCTAGGGCTTTGATGCCGGGGGCGATTTGTTCGGCGGCGATGGACGAAAGGCGCAGGCGGAAATACGGGCAGGGATAGGGCGGGTGCATAAAGAACACATCGCCCGCTTCTATCAGCACGCCGTGCTTGCGCGCAATCAGCGCCAGCTCGGACGAGTCCGCCCAAGCCGGGGCGCGCACCCATACCGATGCGCCTCCCGATGGCAGCGTGAATTGAAAATCCGGCAAATACTGTTGCAGCGCGCGTGCCACCATAGACATGCGCTCTTGCATGGCCTGATTGACGCGGCGGGCATGGGCATCGTGGTGGCCCAAGGACAAAAACAGCGCAAAGGTATGCTGCAAAAACGCACTGGGGTGGCGCACCATGGCGTGGCGCAGGCCGCGCAGTTCGGCAATCAGGGCGCGCGGCGCCACGATATAGCCCAGGCGCAGCGAGGGCGACAGGCTTTTGGACACCGAGCCCACGTAAATCACGCGGCCCACTTTGTCCAGGCTTTTGAGCGCAGGCATGGGCTCGCCCGCGTACAAATTTTCAGCCTCGTAATCGTCTTCGATCACCACAAAATCTTTGTCCTGCGCTTTTTGCAAAAGCAAGCGGCGCCGCTCCATGCTGAGCGTGCCGGTGGTGGGGCTTTGGTGCGAGGGCGTGACAAACACATAGTCCAGCGCCGGCAAGCGGTCCACCTTGAGCCCCTGTTCGTCCACAGCGAGCGGCAGGCATTGCGGATGGCGCGGCGCAAAGCTGTTGCGCGCATGCGGGTGGCCGGGCTCTTCCAGCCCGACGCGCTGGTTTTCGTCGAACAAGGCTTCGGCCAGCAGGTAATAAGCATGCTGCGCGCCCACAGTGATCAAGATTTCTTCAGGCAGGGCAAACACGCCGCGCTTGGGCAAGAGGCGTAAGCGGATTTGCTCAACCAGCTCAGGCACATCGCTGAGCTCAAAGTCGGGCGTCCAGTGCGGCAAATGGGCGCGCGCCAAGCTGTGGACGCAGCACTCACGAAAAGCCTCGGACGGAAACAGCTGCGGGTCGTAGGTGCCGTACACAAAAGGATAGGCATAGCGGCGCCATTGGTCGGGCTTGGCCAGGGTGCGCTGGTCGGACAAAGAGCGCAGCACGCGGCGGCTCCAATCGGGTTGGGCAGCGCCTGCGAGCGCTTCGGCCCTGGCCTGGGCTGCCTCAGCGCCGCGCCCTGTGCCCAGGGCTAGCGGCTTACTGGCTGCAGCCTGCGCGTTGTCTGTCACAAATACGCCGCTGCGCGGCCGCGATTCGATAAAACCGTCGTCCATCAAATGCGCATAGGCGGCGGTCACCGTATTGCGGCTCAGGCCCAGCACCTGGGCCAGTTCACGCGAAGAGGGCAGCAAGGCACCCGCGGGCAGGCGACCATCCAAAATCGCCTGCACCACCGACAAGCGCAAACGCTGCTGCAAGGGCAGCGCCGGCTTATCGGGCAGCGCAAACAAGCTTTCCCATTGGACGTCTTTGGTGCGGTGGCGCTGGGTCATAGTGCCAGCCAGTATAAAGAAGGGGCCAGTGGGGGCCAGCCTTCCAAGCCCTTGCACATACAAATGGCACCAGCATCTGGCTGGCTTGGCCGATAAGCGCATCTGGCTCTAGCGCCACGTGGTTAGGAACCCTATCCTTGGGTCAAACTTGTGCCAACTGATTCTCTGGAGAATGTCTGTGAGCCACCCGCCTGTTACTACCGCCACTTTGGAAGCCTTTAGCGAAGCCTGGAACCGGCATGACCTTGATGACCTGATGCGTTTTATGAGCGAGGACTGCATGTTTATGACGGCCGGTGGCCCCGATGCCTGTGGCGCCCGCCATGTAGGCCCCGAAGCAGTGCGCAAAGCCTTTGCGCTGGCCTGGGCCACGCTGCCGGACGCGCAGTGGCGCAATGGCGTGCATTTTGTGCACGGCGACTTTGGTGTGTCGCAATGGACCTACACCGGCACCGCAGCCGACGGCAGCCGCGTCGAGACCGATGGCGTGGACATCTTCACTTTCAAAGACGGCAAGATCGCCGTGAAAAACGCTTTTCGCAAAGCACGCCCCAATTTGCCTCCCGTCGCCTGACACACCGAGCATCCCGCCATGAGCACCGCGCAGCATTTCCACGACCAAACGGCCATGCCTCCCAGCCGCCCCTCCGAAACGCGTTATGACCCGCAGTACGATCCGCTGGTGATGCCCACGCCGGGCGCCGGGCGGGACTACGCACCCACCTACTGGGTGGCCAGCGCGGGCACCCCGCCTGTGGACGACGGCCCGGTACTGCGCGACATGGATGTGGACGTGGCGCTTATCGGCGGCGGCTCCACTGGCATGTCCACCGCGCTGTACTTGGCGCAAGACCACGGCATTGGCGCGGTGGTGCTGGAAGCCAACCAGACCGCCTGGGGCTGCTCTAGTCGCAGCGGCGGCCAGGGTCAAAACGCCAGCGGGCGCTTAACCCGCTCGCAATGGATTGAGCGCTGGGGCTTGGAGACGGCCAAGAAACTGGACACCGAAATCCGCGCCGGCTTTGAGAACTTCCGCGCACTGACGCAAGAGATCGATTGCAATGCTTTCGATGGCGGGCATTTGTATGTGGCGCACCGCGCGTCCAAAGTAGCCTATCTGCAAGAGCAAACGCGGGTGCGCCGCGACATCTTCGGCTACGGCACGCGCATGATGAGCGCACAAGAATTGCGCGAAAACTACTGCGACGAGCGCGATGCGCACGCCGCCATGTGGGAGCCCGAAGGCGTGGGCATACACCCTTTGAAATTTACTTTTGGCCTGATGCAAAAAGCCCGCGCTTTGGGTGCCAAAGTGCATACCGCCAGCCCGGTACAAGGCTGG
>JAEMRG010000129.1 GCA_016463455.1 Rhodoferax sp. | reverse complement strand
GGCACGGTATAGCCACCGGCGCGCAGGGCACGCACAAAACCATAGGCCGTCAAAAAGCGTCCGCCGTCCACGGCCAGGGCAGCGCCCAAGAGTGCATGCAAATGCGCCTGTACGCTGGCGGCCTGGGCCGGGGGCACAGTGGCGGTGTAGGCAGCCAGCACATCGGCCTCGCGGTAGATGGCACTTAAGGCATCATGCGGCGGCAGTTGCAACAACAGGCTTTGCCAGCGGCGCAGCTTGCCTACGACCGGCGTAAAAACCTGCGCCAGAGCGGGGGGCAGCGGCGTATCACTGAACAAAGCAGGCAGCCATCCGCTTGTGCTTTGCGCACCGCTGGACTGCAAGTGCTGCACCCATTGCACGAGCAGCGCATCGTCCAGTCCAAAAATCGGCGACTTCAAAGCCTGGGCCAAGGACACATCGTGGCGCGGCGACACCAGCGCATCGACCAGGGCCAACAAGTCCTGCACCACCGGTATTTCATGCAGTTCTGTTTTTTCCGCAAATTGCGCGGGTATGCGCAAGGCATCCAGTTCTTGCTTGAGCAAGGCCAGGCGCTCGCGTTTGCGCGCCAACACCATCACATCAGCCGCTTTGATAGGGCCCATGCCCGCCAAACCCGTACCCCGTACAGCCTGGGCCAGCCAGCGCGCAGCTTGCCGCGCTTCCAGCACTTTACGCTTGTCCTCTGGGCTATGGCGCGCCATGGTGAGGGAGTCACGCCACAGGCCGTCCTCTTCCTCCTCAGGCACTGCGCCTGGGGCTTGCTTTTCTTTCATCACCTGGGGCAATTTGAGTAGGCAGCCCGTCGATTCGGAAGCGGTGGTGTGCGCCCGAAAACCTTCAAATACACCGTCCGCGGCCAGTGGCGTAAACACGGTATTCACCAGTTGCACCACGCCTTGCGCATTGCGACGCGTATGGTCGCAACTCAGGCTGTCGCCTCCCAATTGCTCGGTAATAAAACGCTTGGCGTCCTGAAACACCTGGGGCTCAGCGCGCCTAAAGCGGTAAATGCTTTGCTTGGGGTCGCCCACAATAAATATCGAGGGCGCGCGCGCAGCCCCGGCATAACTGCCGATCCATGCTTCCAGCGTTTTCCATTGCAAGGGGTTGGTGTCCTGAAATTCATCGACCAACAAGTGGCGCACCTGCGCGTCCAGGCGCTCGCCAATCCAGGCGCCGCTGCGCGCGTCGGACAGCAAGCGTTGCGCCGTCAATTCCAGGTCATTCATATCCAACCAGGAGCGCTCGCGCTTCAAGCCCGCATAGTCTGCCAACAAGCCACGCGTGAGGCGGGCCATGCGCTGCTGGTGCAGCCAGGCGCGGTGTTGCAATTGCGCGCGACGTATGTCCAGCAACAAGGTTTGTGCAGCCTGGATGTCGGCCATGCCGCTGAGCCTGTCGCCAAAGGAACGCGGCGCATCCGTCTTATTCAGCAGGGCATCAAATACCTGGTCTGTGTCACCCGCTTCTAAAGCCTGTTGCAATTGCACACCCTTGGCCGCGTACGTCTTCTGGCTGGCTGCGCCCAAGGCGCGGGCAGCCGCGTCCAGTAAAGTCCTTTCCGTACTCCCAGACAAGGCCTCCAAAGGCTCGCCATATTGCGCCATAGCCGCAAAGCGCTGCGCCATGGTCTGTACCGAAGCTTCCACCACGCCCTGCGCATCGGCCAGGGCAAATTCCACGCGCTTGGCCAGCGCGGCCTCTAAGGCCTTGAGCGTCTGATGGCGTCCATAAACAGCGACCGCATCTTCATAGTCCTGGCGCGCCTGCGCGTCTTGCGCCACGCGCCGGTGAAAACGGCGCCATAGCTGGGCCACCGCGCGGCTGTCGTCTTCCAGCAATTCATAGTGCGCCGGCAGTCCCCAGCGCATCAGCTCGCCCACCGGCGCGTTGCGCACCAGGGTGGCAAACCAACCGTGGAAGGTGCGCACTTGCACCGGCCTATCTGCCTTTAATAGCAAATGGTGCAGGCCACGCAAACGTGCCAGTTGCTCGGGGCTGCTATCGGGTCCCAGACCCCGGTCGCACAGGGCTTGCTGCAATTGGGCGTCGCTGGCTTGGCTGAATTCTTCAAGCCATGCATGCAAGCGCTGACGCACCTCCCCAGCGGCTTTTTTGGTAAAGGTAATGGCCAGCAATTCATGCGGCTGCGCACCCTCGAGCAAGGCGCGCAGCATGCGCGAGACCAGCATCCAGGTCTTACCCGCACCCGCGCAAGCTTCGACCACCACGCTGCGCCGGGGGTCGCAGGCGATGCTGTAAAAGGCCGCTTGCGAAACCCGGCGCCCGTCATGGGCGTAGGCAGCCCCGGTTTGGGTCGGGTCGTGGGTATCGCGTCTGAATTCGTCTGTCATGCAACCGCCCAAAAGTCCTTGCGGCAGAGCCCGCGTACCTTGCAAAAATCGCAGGTACTGCCTTCACCCAAGGCGGGCAAAACAGCCCCGGCGGCGATACGTTCCATATCGTCTTGGATGCCCTGCACCAAAGCATCGCGCGCCTCGATCAAATGGGTTTGGGCTATGGTTTTGCAGCCCTCGCGTTCATGAAAACTCAGGTAGGCGCCCGCATCATCGTCCTTGGCGTGCAAGGCCGCATAAAAAGCCATTTGCGTGTCTTCCAAGGGCTGCTTCACCCTTTTGCGCGTGGCCTCGGGCGATTCGGTTTTGTAGTCCAGTATCAGGCTGGCACCGTGGGCATCGCGGTCGATGCGGTCGATCCGGCCCACCAAGCTGACGCGGCCCAATCGGCGTTCCATCGGGGCCTCGGCCTGGTCAAACACCCTACCCGCCGCCACATGCTGTGCACGCCATGCCAAATAGCCCTCGCCCATGGTGCGCCAGGCGGCTGCAAATGGCAAAAACTCGTCAGCGTCCAGGCCCAGCGCTTGCGTGGCCGCATCAGCGGCAACTTGCAGCAGCGCGCGCTGGCTGTGGGCATCGGCCTGGGGAGCGGCCTGCATCGCCAGCTCAAAATGCTCCAGAACCCGGTGCAGCCATTGCCCGAAGTCGCGCTTGTCCACTTCGCTTTCCAACTCTTCGGTGCCATACAGGCCTAATTGGCGTTGCGCAAAAAAGCGGTAGGGGCAATTGCGCAAGTCTTCGTAGGCGCTTTGGCTAAGTTTGGCAGGCAGCAGGCCCGGTGCGCTAGGCTGGGGCGCGTGCATGGGTCGGGCCGCAAGAGGCCGCAGCGTGCGCTGGTCGGCACCTGCTGGCAGCGGCCCGCCCGCCAACAAGGCAAGTACCAAGGGGCTGGCCGCCATGGCCTCGCCGGCCTCGTCACTGGTGCGCCAAAAAATAGCGCAATGCGGGTGGTCCAGCGCATGTAAAAAAGCCTTTTCGCTGGCCTGCGCCAGCGCGCTGCGTTCGGGCAGACCCAGGGCCTGGCGCTGCCCCGGCGTCCACAAGCTCGTCGATTGCGGCACGCGCGGCATGCGAATTTCGTCGCAACCTGCCAGCACCACCGCCGCAAAGGGCCGGGCGAGGACTTGGCTCAGGGGCAGTATGACCACCTGCTCATGCGCCGGGTAGTCCGGGCGAAAGGTGTTACCTTCGAGCAGGGCTTGTATCCAGGCGCTGAAATCTGCCGCATCCATAGCCTGAGCGCCCCACAGGGTTTGGGCCTGTAGGCGTTCGCGCTCTTGCGGACGGTCCAAGGCACTCAAGCTCAGTAACTGGAGGCCTGCAGGGTCGCCATTGAGCGTGTCCCATAAACCGGCATCGCGCAAGGCTTGCTCCAACACCGCCAACCACTGCGCCATGCTGCGCCGCCCAGTAAAAGCTTGGCGCAAGGCTTCCCATGCCGCCACGCACGCGCTAATCGCTAGCGCATCAGTTCCCTTGGGGCGGTCTGCTCCTGCCAGGCGCAGGGGCACTTCGCGCCAATCGCGTAGCTGGTGGCGCCGCAAATACGCCTCCATCGCGACACTGGCCTGCGCCAGTGCCGGGGCCAGCTTGAGCCAGGCTAACACCGCATCGCTGGAAGCATCCCAAACACTGGCGCGCAGCAATGCCACAAGCGCCGCACCGGCATGGGTGGTCGAGAGCATCCAACCGGTTTCATCACGCACCATGGCGCCAGCGCCGTCCAGCAAAGCCTGGATGCGCCGGGTTAAGGCGCGGTCAGAGCAAATCAAAGCCAAGGGGTAGCGGTCTGCTGCGATGTGCGCTAGCACACTGGCCGCGACGCGCTGTGCCTCTTGCGCAGCATCGGTACAGGCATGCAGCTGCGGCGAAAATGGGCTTAGGGATGCGGACGCGGCGCTATCGGCTACCAGCGGCATGCGGTGTAGGCCATCGCCCCAGGCGCGCTGCAAGCCTTCAAGCAGTGGGTCGGGTGCCAAGCCTTCGAGGGCCAGCACGCAATCCACGCTGGCGCGTGCCTCGGGGCGGAACAACACATCGGTGGCATAACGTGAACTGGCGGCCCACTCCAGCGCTGCCGCCATGGCAATAGCCTCCCAGGCTGCGCCCGGCCCGGACCAGCCGCTTTCGCAGGCACTGCGGCTGGCCACGGCCCAGGCCGCACGCTCTGCAGGCGCGCAGGCGGCCGCCAGTGGCGCAACCTCGTGCACCGCTTTGACCATTAAGGCGGCCAACACATCGATCTGCTCGGCGCTGTAGCGCCCACGCCATTCTTTTAAAAGTGCCCGCGCCGTCAGGGTATCCGCGGCTTTGTCGCGGCGGATGTCGGTGGGGCCTGCCTCAAACACGGCCAAGCTGGCGCTCCAGTTCATGGAGGTCTCAAAGCGCGGGGCAAAACCGTCTGGAAAGCGCGTTGCCCACATCACCTGGGCCTGGCGCAATAGTTGGGCATAGGGCAGCAACACCACGGTACGTCCGGGGTGGGCACCCAGCGCCGCAATGCGGATGGCCATGGTGTCGAGCAAGCCGCTATCCGGGGCGAACCAGCACCATGCGGCTGGCAAATCGCGAGGCAGTTTGCGCTCGGCACCTGGCGAAACCGGGAAATCCCCCATGGAATGGGAATTTTCTATGCCGGTCATAGTGCTGGCCCGAAAGCGTGAGGGCTTGTTTCTGTCACAATCGATTTCATATACGCGGTATCCACCACTTCCTGAGGAAACTTCCATGGCCAGCGAACTCGTCAAACACATCACCGACGCCACTTTTGAGGACGAGGTCTTGCACTGCACACAACCGATTTTGGTGGACTATTGGGCCGAATGGTGCGGCCCTTGCAAAATGATTGCCCCGATTTTGGATGAAGTCTCGGTGTCCTACGAAGGCAAACTGCAAGTGGCCAAGATGAATGTGGACGAGAATCGAGAAATCCCGGCCAAATTCGGTATCCGCGGCATCCCGACCCTGATGCTGTTCAAGGACGGCAAATTGGCTGCCACCAAGGTCGGCGCCCTGAGCAAAGCCCAGTTGGTGGCTTTTATCGACGAGCAGCTATAGGCCGGCGCCATCAACCAGCGGCCCTGACCTCTAAAGGTAGGCCACCCGGCCCCAGGCCATCAAAACCGGCTCCCGTGCCGGTTTTTCAATTTCGGCAATTTTTCCTGTCATAATTCCCCCGTTCATGTAGCCCATACCCTTGGGCACCGATGCAACGGTGTTGAACCCCCAGGTGCTTCTTAAGCTTACGCACCATTCGGCACCCACCCTCCCCTGATTTTTTGCCCACCGAATTTTCGGCTCCATCCCCCACGGGAAACATTCCATGCACTTAAACGAACTCAAGGCACTGCATGTGTCAGAAGTCCTGAAACAAGCCGAAGAGCTTGAAATCGAAAACACGGGCCGCATGCGCAAACAAGAGCTGATGTTTGCCATCATAAAAAAGCGGGCCCGCACTGGCGAGCAAATCATTGCCGACGGCGTGCTAGAAATCCTGCCCGACGGTTTTGGCTTTTTGCGCAGCCCCGA
>JAEMRG010000128.1 GCA_016463455.1 Rhodoferax sp. | reverse complement strand
GGCCGGCGCGCTTTGGAATGGAGGGCTACTGCGTCCGGCCCAAGCTACGAGGCGCCACTTGCAGGCTTTTGCCATCGCTAAACAGCACCGTCAAGGGCTGTGCGCCGGGGTTGTAAGCGAGATAGGTTTTGCCCCCGTCTGCGCGTTGGAACACGCTGTAGAGCGTGGTGTTGGCGGTGGTGGCAAAGTCCGGCGTGCCCATACTTTGCAGGCTGAGCATCCAGTGCAGGGCGTGGCTGCGGGTGTCGCCCAATTCAAAAGAGCCCCAGCGGTCCCACATGGCCAGGGCCGCCTGCGGGTCGGCGGTGGCCATGTATTTGGCAAACAGGTCTTGCCAGATGTCTATGGGCTTGGCGGCCTTGCCGCGCGCGGCATAAATTTCGGCATCCGGCTTGAGGGTAGCCAGGCTGCGTTTGACAAAAGCGGCATCGCGCCCCAGGTAGGTGGAGGCGGTGGTAATGGGCAGCAGGTTGATGCCTTTGATTTGGCGCGGTTCGTCAATCCACCAGGTGTTGTGGGTGTACTTGCCGCCAAACAGCATGCTGGTTTCCACGTTTTTGTATTCGGGCGGAAAGACCAGGTGGTGGATGTCAAACCAGTAGTAGTTAATGGCCTCGATCTCGGAGGTGTAGAGGTAGATGCCCAAATCGCGCAAGGCTTTGTCGCCGGTGACTTCGGCCCACAAAATGAGCCCGACCCAGGCGTTGACGGCCTCGGAGGAGGACTCCTGGTTGTTGCCAAACGGACCCAGCCCGATGCCCGACGCCCAGGAGTGGCCTTCGTAGGGGTCAAAGTTGCGCACAAACGGAAAGTCCGCTGCACCCCGGCGCGGGGTGGCGATGTCGGCGATCAGCACATCGACCATGCCTCCCCACTGCGCTTTGGCGGCCCATTGCGGGTCGCGCAGCGCGATTTCGGCCATGGTGCGTATCCAGTAGCCGTAGTGGAAATGGTGGTCGTTCATTTGCTCCACCGCAAAATATTCCTCAGGGTAAGACGCGACTGTGCCTTGCGCTTTGTCGTAGTGAAAATAGGTTTTGCTGTCCTTGCCAGAAAACCATTGCTCGATGCGCGTTTTCATATGCTTGAGCAGTTGGTCGCGCGAATCCAGATCGCCTTGTTGTTCGACCACGTCCATCAGCTTGGAAATACGCTGCAAACCTTTGCCTTGCCAGTAGGGGCCGACGCCGATTTCCAACATCATGCGCCGGGCATTGCGCACATCGGTTTTCATCAGGTCACGTAATTCGGCGCTACGCGTTTGCTCGGCTAGGCCAGGCCAAAAAGGCACGAAACCGTTGTAGGTGCGTGTTAGCTCAAATTGATTGGCGGCCAGCAGCTTGATGGGGCCGCGCAGGGTTTCGAAAGCGGGGCCGAGTTTGCCTTGCAAGGCGCTGTTGTTGTGCCACTGGTGCGGGAACAAGCCCAGCAGCGGCGGCACATCCGGGCCTTCCATATTGCGCGCCGTAGCGACAAAGGTGCTGCGCACCCGGCTGGCGGCTTCGTCGAATTGCCAGTCCACCCGCGTGTCCTGCAAAAACGCGTAGGCATGGCGGGTAAACAAGTCCAGGGTGGAGGCGCTGTCGTCGGGCAGCGCAGCCGCAGACGCATAGCCTTTGCCCTCGGGCAAGTGGCCTATCCATTCGGTACCCGAGACATGCTCCCAACGCACGCCGCTGGGGCCATACAAAGCATAGGACTTGCCCTTTAGGCGCAGAGCTAAAACCCGCGCATCCGCATGCGACACGCGGGTGGCGGCAAAGGGCAATTGCAGGCGCACATTGCCTTTGGGGATTTGCAGCGACACAAAGGGGCTGCCGTGCGCCACGGTGGCCGTCATGGCGGCGTCGTTAGGGCCCCAAGCGATGTCGATAGCCCAGTCACTGGCATTGGCTAATTTGGGACGCTCCAGCCTAACGCCGGTGGGCGAAAGCAGCAAGCCGTCCTGGTGCGGGTAGTGGATTTCTACATCGCGCCGCTCGGTGGGCACCACGGTTTTGCTAGGCAACGCAAACTCGATGCCGGCACTGCTGGGCAAAACAGTTAAGGGGTGGGCAAACAAGACCTCGGGCTTGTCGCTATAGGCCAGGGCCGAATACCACTGGTTGCTAGGCGCTGCGCGCTTGAGCATCGCCGGCGTGCGGTAAGGCGCGGACGGCACTGCCCGGTCCGCCGCCTTGGGGGCCAGGGTGTAAGCGCCAGCCCCAGCTTGGACCGTTTGGGCCTGCACCGCAAAAGAGGTGGCACAGGCGCACAGCAAAGCAAGGCACAGAGGGCGGATAGCGGGCATGGGGTTTCCTGTTCCGGACAAGTGCGCAGCCATGTCCAACATTGGGTTTTTAAAGCATGGATTATGAAAGCGCTTTCATGATTTCGGAACTAGGGTTTTCCATAGGCCTGGCAGCGGCTGGGCGTGCACCACAATTCAGGGGGATTTTTTGCGCCGTACAAGGGGAAACCCTAGGTGACAGATGACCCAAAAACGCGCGGCATGCAATTACAATGAAAGCGCTTTCATACATTTTGGCACACTAATACTATGAGCCTTCCAAGCAAACCCCTCCCCACGCGCACTAGCGGCAAGCGACTGGCCCTGGCCGGTGCCTTGCTCAGTTTGTCCGCTTCCAGCTATGCGATTGATTTCGGCCCTGACGGCATGTTCAGCCTGACTGGCTTTGCCAAGGCGGAAACATCGATGAGCAGCAACCAGTGCAAGGACTGCGCGCGCTTTCCGCTTGAAGACAAGCACCGCATTTGGGCCGATGAGCTGGTCAATGGCAAAGAATACAAAACCATGGCGCAGACCACCATCTTGTTCCAGCCCTGGCTGGGCGCCAAGTACAACCTGGGCCAGGGCTACACAGCGAGTGCCTTGCTCAGCCAGCGCTTTCGTGGTGGCGCGGGCACTGTGCTCGATTCCGTGAAATCTATCGACCGGGACATGGCATTCGATCCCAACATTTGGTACGAAAAAAACATCGCCATCAGCCACGAGGACTATGGCCGGGTTGCTATTGGCAGCATGACGGCGCGCGGCTGGGCCGTTGCGGACTACCCCTATGGCACCAACATTGGCCTCTCTAATGAATGGGCGGGCAGCGGCGCCGGTTACGGCATGCTGGGCAATGCCATTCGCGTGACCACGCGCCCCTTGGATGTGATGAACGGCGACCTGGTGCTGGAAGCCACCGTCGACCAGGGCAAAACCGAATTCACCAAGAACAAACCCTTGCTCATTGAGCTGTATGCGCAATACCACCAGGGCGACTTGGTAGTGGATGCGGTGTTCCAAAACGCCAAAAACGGCAAGCCCTTGGCGTGGGGGCATGGACCTTTCAGCGCTTTGACCGATTCAGCCGCCGACGACAGCTTGCTCACCAGCGGCGCTGAGCAAAGCATGGCGATGGCAGTGGCGCGTTACCAGCTGACATCGCAAATTGAGTTATCGGGCGGCGTGCGCGCCAACCGTTGGAGCGGTATGCGGGCGATCCAGCTATCGACCGGGGCGCAAGGGCTTTGGAACACTATGTTTAACGTGGCCTGGGACACGAATGTGGGCGGCGTGGCCAACCCAGGCTACTCGGCAAGCTCGGTGGACTTGAGCGCCGGCGCCCGCTACCGCACCGGGCCCTGGACGGGCTCAGTGGGCCTTATTTACCTGGGTAAAGCCAGCACCGACAACCCCACCGAACGCGGCCAAAGCAATGACGCCACCGCTGCCACCGTGGGCCTGAATTACGACTACGGACAAGGCCTGCAGTTCTATGGCTTTGCCGGAATGAGCCACTTTGGCCGAATCGGCCTGTCGCCCATGTCCATGCCGGGCAATAACGCGTTCTGGGGTGTTGACTCCCGCGTGACGCAGGACGGCAACTGGTTTGGCGCGGGTGTGGTTTACACGTTTTAAGGCTCAAGAGCCAAAGGTTTACCCATGAAATTCTCCCAACTTTTTTCTTCATCTGCGCGAAACGCTTTTTGGCAGCGCACCTTGGCAGCACTGGTAGGCGGTCTACTGCTCGTCTCTTGCGGCGGCGGTGGTGTGGTGGTGACGGGCGTTACGCAACGACTGCTCAGTCCCGAAGTGGCAAGCCGCAATGCCGTGAATTACGCGCCTTATCGAACTTCGCAAGTTGAATCTGACCGTGCCAATGAGACGATTACCGAAGCCATGATCAAGCAGGACATGGACCTGATGGTGGCAGGTAACTTCAGGCTGATTCGTCTGTTTGACAGCTCGGACCAAGTGGCCAAGCAAACCCTCAAAGTCATTCGCGACAACAAGTTGGATATCAAGGTCATGCTCGGCGTGTGGATCGCCAGCGGTAATGACGCATTCAACCAGGGAGAGATTGCCCGAGGCGTGGTGCTTGCCAAGCAATACAGCGACATTGTGCTTGCCGTCAGCGTCGGCAATGAGACCATGGTCAATTGGTCTTTCAATCGATTGACTGCGGCCCAAATGGCGGCCTATATTAAAAGTGTTCGCAGCCAGGTCACCCAACCGGTCACTACCGATGACAACTGGGCCTTTTTTGCAAAAACCAACGACCAGGATCAAAACCCGCGCGCCGTGCTTGACGTGATTGACTTCGTGGCCATGCACACCTACCCGCTGGCCGAGACCGTCCACCCGCCCGCTACCTGGGACTGGCAGCAGTTGGGTGTGGCCGCCGGACCCTTGCGGGCAACGGCCATGATGGATGCGTCCATAAGCGCCGCGCGTGCGCAGCACGCAGCTGTGCGCACCTACCTGGATAGCCAGGGCTTTTCCAAAATGCCCATCGTCATCGGCGAAACCGGTTGGAAGGCCGTGGCCTCCAGCGGAGAGTTCAACCGCGCCCATCCGGTGAACCAAAAAATGTATTTCGACCGGCTTCAAACTTGGACGAACGAAGTGCGTGCCGGCGCGAGCGGGCCCAAATCTATTTTCTACTTCGCAGCCTTTGATGAAGATTGGAAAGGTTCAGACGATAAATGGGGGCTGTTCAATAAGAATCGGCAGGCGCGCTATGTAGTCCAAAGCCTGTACCCCAAAGCCCAGGGCTTTACGCATGAGGCTGGCAGCTACGCCGCGACGGACGCTTTGTTCGCGCCGGACGTGAACCAGGCCGTCGTAAGTGGATCGCGCTTCACGCTGTATGCAGACAGTATTCCGACTGGAGCTTCAGCGGCGGTTGCGACAGGGGCAGATCTATTTGGTTGGGACAACCCGCCAACAGCTTTTGGCGGCGAAGAAGACGCTGGCGTGCGCGTCACCGGCGCACCTGGCGACAGCGCCAATGGGCTGGTGGTCAAACCCGTTCCTAAGTCATGGGGTTGGGGCCTTTTGATAGCGCCCAGCAATGGCACTTTGATCGCGAATCTTAGTGCCTACGAAGCGACTGGTAATTTGAACTTCAGCATCAAGACAAACTACCCAGGCAAACTGGAAGTGGGCTTTTACACGGGCAGCGGCGCCTCGGGCTATGACGTTTACCTTCCCCTTGCGAGCGGTAGTTACGGCTATGTGAACGATGGCAATTGGCACACGGTCACCATTCCGATTCGGGATATCAAACCGTATGGCAACAAAGGCTCTGGTAACGAGGGCTCGGCCACATCGGTATTTGATCTCAGCAAAGTGAGCAACCCCTTCGTTATCGCGGATCGCTTTGGTAAAACGCTTAACACCCAGGCCAGTGCCACCAACACCAAGATTTATATCGACAATATTTACTGGTCCAAATAAGCCAATACCCAGCCTCTTGAAGAAAAAGAGACTTGGGTGAAAAGCATGATCCGTCATTACCTTAGCAAGCAGGGTGCCGCGTCCCAACTGGTGGAACAAGCGCTTTTGCTTGGCTACCAGGGCTCTGGCAACCTGCCATCGCTCTACATCAACCCCAAAAAAACCTTCCAAACCCTGGAAGGTTTTGGCGGCG
>JAEMRG010000127.1 GCA_016463455.1 Rhodoferax sp. | reverse complement strand
CCCGCAAAAATATGGCTAAAGGTGTGCACTGAGCGGTTGAATTCCGGGCTGGACAGCACGGCCACTTCGGCGCGCACTTGGCGCAACAAGTCCATGACATCGGCCGCCGGGTCATGCGCGCTGTGCAGCAGCATGTCGAACAAGGCGAATTCAATTTGCCGCAGGGTTTGCATGCCGCTTTGGAAATTGCGTGCCGCCAGCATTTTGTCGAATAAGGCGCGCGGCAGGGGCTGTCCGCTGTCCACGTGGGCGGTCATGTGGCGGATGACATTCCATTCCCAGCAAAAGTTTTCCATGAATTGACTGGGCAATTCCACCGCGTCCCACTCTACGCCGCTGATGCCGGCTACGTCGCGCTCGCTCACTTGCGTGAGCAAATGGTGCAGGCCATGGCCGCATTCGTGGAACAAGGTGATCACATCGTCATGCGTGAGCAAGGCGGGTTTTTCCACGCCATCGACCTCGGTGCCCAGCGCAAAATTGCAGACCAGATGCGCCACCGGCGTTTGCAGTTGGCCGGTATCGGGCCGTAACCAACGGCCCAGCACGCCATCCATCCAGGCGCCGCCGCGCTTGCCGCTGCGCGCGCTGGGGTCCAGGTAAAACTGACCGATCAAGCTACCCTGACGCTCGATGCGGAAAAACTTCACTTCCGGGTGCCACACCGGCGCGCTGTCGGCGCTAATGCTGACGTCAAACAAGGTCTCGACGATTTTGAACAAACCGGCCAGCACTTTGGGCGCAGTGAAGTACTGTTTAACTTCCTGTTCGCTAAAGGCGTAGCGCGCTTCTTTCAGCTTCTGGCCGATATAGTGCCAGTCCCAGGCTTGCGGGTTTGGTAGTTGCAAATGTTCGGCAGCAAAGGCGCGCAGCTCGGCCACGTCCTTTAGCGCAAACGGGCGAGCCTTGGCCCCCAGGTCGCGCAAAAAGCGGATCACCGTATCAGGCGAGTCGGCCATTTTGGGCGCAATCGACAGGGCGGCAAAGTTGGCAAAGCCCAGCAAGCTTGCTTCTTCCTGACGCAGCGCCAATATCTCTTGCAAGGTGGCGCTGTTGTCAAACTTGTGCATGTCCGCCGGCGCCTGGGTGGAGGCGCGGGTGACGTAGGCGCGGTATAGCGTTTGGCGCAAGGCACTGCTGTGCGCAAACTCTATAACGGGCAGATAGCACGGCATTTTTAGGGTGAGCTTGTAGCCTTCTTTACCCTCGGCCTGGGCTGCGGCATGGGCTGTACCCAGCACATCGGCAGGCACACCGTCGACTTCTGTAGCGTTGGCGTAATAGGCAAAGGCGTCCGTGGCGTCGAGCGCGTTTTCGCTGAACTTTTGGCTCAGTTCGGCCATGCGTTCTTGTATCTGGGCAAAGCGCTCGCGTGCGCTACCCGTCAGTTCTGCGCCGCCCAACACGAAGTTGCGGATCGCGTTTTTGTGCGCCTGCTTTTGCTCGACGTTCAGGCTGGCCACGTCCATCGCTTTGTATTTGGCATAGAGTTTTTCGTCCGCGCCCAGGCGGGTAAAAAAATCGGTGACTTTGGGCAGGGCTGCGTTGTAGGCCGCACGCAGCGCCGGGCTGTCGTTGACGCTATTGAGGTGGCTGACAGCGCCCCAGGCCACGCCCAGGTTTTCTACGGCCACATCCAAAGTAGCCGATAGCGCCAGCCATTGCGCGGGGAAGGCGGGGGCGGTGACGGTATCGAGTGCCGTCTGCGACTGCGCCAGCAAGGCCTCGATGGCGGGCTCCACATGCTCGGGCGCTATCGCGTCAAAGCGGGGTAGCTTGTCGGTACTGAGTAATGGGTTGTCGCTCATACCAGACGCTCCGCAGACTCGAGGGTGTTGACCAGCAGCATGGTGATGGTCATGGGGCCGACGCCGCCGGGTACCGGGGTAATGTGGCCGGCCACTTGGCGCACGCCGGCATAGTCCACATCACCACACAGCTTGCCTTCGGCATTGCGGTTCATGCCCACATCGATGACCACGGCACCGGGCTTGACCATATCAGCCGTCAGCACGTTGACCTTGCCCACCGCCGCGACGATGACATCGGCCTGCAGCGTCATGGCTTTGAGGTCTTTGGTGCCACTATGGCAAATCGTCACCGTGGCATTTTTTTGCAGCAGCAGCATGGCCATGGGCTTGCCCACGATGTTACTGCGGCCAATCACCACCGCATGTTTACCGCGCAAATCGTAGCCAATAGATTCGAGCATCTTCATGCAGCCATAAGGCGTACAGGGCAAAAAGCCGGGCTGGCCTACCATCAAAGCGCCGGCGCTGGCGATGTGAAAACCATCGACATCTTTTTCGGGCGCAATAGCTTCTATGACCTTGTTGGCGTCGATATGTTTGGGCACCGGCAATTGCACCAGGATGCCGTGGATGGCCGGGTCTTTGTTGAGTGCGTCAATGCGCGCCAGCAAGGCCGCTTCGGTCAAATCGGCGTCATAGCGCTCCAGCACCGAATGCAGGCCGGCGTCGGCACAGGCCTTGACCTTGTTGCGCACATAGACCTGCGAAGCCGGGTTTTCGCCTACCAGCAACACTGCCAGGCCGGGCGTGATGCCACACGCTTTTAGCGCATCGGCGCGGCGCATCACATCGGCGCGTAACTGGGCAGACAGCGCATTGCCGTCGATGATGGAAGCGGTGTGGGGTGTGGTCATAGCTCTAGGTCTTTGGGATGAAATAAAAAAATCGATTGGGGGCGCAAGCCTGCAAGCGGGTCGGCGACGCGAGGCCGCAGGCAAGCGACTCAGGCCTTGGGGTTGGACTGGCCCAGGGCGATCTTCAGCAGATCGGCCACCGTGTTGGCACTGAGCTTTTCCATAATGTTGGCGCGGTGCGCTTCCACCGTCTTGATGCTGATGCCCAGGTCGTCGGCAATTTGTTTGTTGAGGCGGCCGGCCACGATGCGTTCCAATACCTGCGACTCGCGCATGGTGAGTTTGGAGAGTAAAGAATCTCTGCTGGCCGCCAGTTGGGAGTCGGCAAACGAGTCCTTGGCGTGGTCCAGCATTTGCTCTACCAGGCGCACCAGATCGGCTTCTTTGAAGGGCTTTTGGATAAAGTCCATCGCGCCCTTTTTCATGGTGTCCACCGCCATGGGAACATCGCCGTGGCCGGTAATAAACACAATGGGTAGGGGCGAGCGGATTTCAATCAGGCGGGCTTGCAGCTCCAGCCCGGTCATGCCACCCATGCGGATATCGACCAGCAGGCAGGCCACTTCGCGGGTGTCGTAGCGGCTGAGAAAGGATTCGGCGGAATCAAAACAGCGCACCCGGTAGCCCTTGCCTTCCAACAACCATTGCACAGAGTCCCGCACCGCCTCGTCGTCATCGACGACATACACAGTACCTTTTTTCGGGAGCAAACTATTGGAAGATTCCTGCATGTATTTTCTCGCTTGATGCAAACTTCTTTTCTTCTCTTACCGTTCTAGCCCAAGGGCAGCCAGAAGGTGAACTTGCAGCCGGTAACCGCACCCAGATTGTAGAGGTTCTCGGCCGTCAGGCGCCCGCGGTGCGACTCGACGATAGAGCGGCACAGGCTCAGGCCGATGCCCATGCCCTCGGCCTTGGTAGAGAAGAAGGCTTCGTAAAGGCGCGGCATCACATCGGCCGCAATGCCTTTGCCACTGTCCTGCACCGAAAACTCCACACATTTTTTTCCTTCAAAGATGGCAGCATTGACGCGAAGTTCCATGCTGCGCTCGGGGCTGGCCCGGCGTGCCGCGTCAATCGATTCGGCCGCGTTGCGCAGCAGATTGACCAGCACTTGTTCGATCAGTATGCGGTCCACCAACAATGGCGGCAGGCGGCTGGCCACATGGCATATCAGGCGCACGTTGAAACGCCGTAGTTCGATTTCGGCCAACTCCAGCGACTCGGTCACCATGGGCTCGACCTCGACCAGCATGCGATTGGGCTCGCTGCGCTTCACAAAGCTGCGTATGCGGTGAATGATCTGACCGGCACGTTGCGCCTGCTTGGCGGTTTTTTCCAGCGCGCCGAGTAACTCGTCTTGCGTGATTTGTTGGTCCTTGATGCGCGAGACCATGCCATTGCAATAGTTGTTAATGGCAGTGAGCGGCTGGTTGAGCTCATGGGCCACGCTAGAGGCCATCTCACCCATGGTGATCATGCGGCTGGCGCTTTGCGCGCGTTCGGCTTGGCTCGCGGCTTGCTCCTCGGCTAAGCGGCGGCTGCTGATGTCGGTGGCAATAACCATTTGCGCCAGGCGCCCGTCAACCCAGCTTAGGTAGCGGGTACGCACTTCCAACCACTTGCCTAGGGCGCTGATGAAAATCTCGGCGCTTTCGGCATCCACTTCCGCCAAGGTGTTCATTGGCAAGCCGGCGAACAAATCGACGTCGTCGCCCATGTCATGGTTGGTGCGTGCCTGCGGAACGCCAGCCTCGGCGACCAATTGCAAATGCCCGCCGGCCGCGGTGCCAAACCACTGGCGGTAAACCTTGTTGGCAAATACCAGTTCGTCACTGCCTAGGGGTGCTACCGAGATCGACGCGTCCAGCGCCTCCAGCACGGTGGTAAAGCGTTGATGTGACGCAGACAACTGTTCGCGCACCCGATTGGGTTCCGTGATGTCGGTCATCGAGGTGACCCAGCCGGTTTGCGTGCCCATGGCATCGATCAGCGGCGCTACATACATGCGCGCATCAAATAAGGTGCCATCGCGCCGCTTGACCCGCACCTGGATGCCTCCCTGGCTGGTCTTGCCGGACAGCTCCTGGCCCAGCAGGGCTGACAGTTCTTCGCGGTCGCTTTCCGGCCAGTAAGGAAAGGGAGCAGTGCGGCCGACCAGTTCGGACTCGCTCCAGCCGGTCATCATGCAAAAAGCGGCATTGACATAGGTGATGCGCCCTTGCAAGTCCATGGCACGCATGCCGGTAAGCATGGAGTTTTCCATAGCCCGGCGGAAATTGGTCTCCGACAGCAAGGCCTGCTGCGCTTGCAAACGCTTGCGGCTGTGGCGCCAATTGGCGATCAACATCCAGGCTGTCATCACGCTCAGGGCGCTGACCAGCCAGAACAAGCCGGTGCCAATCACACCCATGGAGGCGCGGTAGGCTTCGGCGCGCACCAGTAGGTCTGAGCCTACCGGCGAGACCGCCATGCTGTAGCTGCCGGGCTTGCGCGTCCAGGGCAATATTTGACTGACCGGTTTTTTCATGGGCAGGGCCACGCCCGCCAGCACCGTGCCTTGAGCGTCCAACAGCGAAATGCCGTAGCGGGCGGCAATTTCGTTGGGGATGCCGTAGCGGTACAGGCCGTCGATAGACAGCTCGGCCAGGATGACGCCTGCTGGCTGACCTTTCTCCACCAGCGGGATGTAGAGCTGCAATAAGGGAGCTGCCGCGCCGGTCTTGGGTGGCATCAAATAGACCACTTGGCGCTGTGCGGTGGCCCATTTGAAAGCGTAGTCGCCTTCGGCATTTAGGGGGGCCGTGTTACTGCCGTAGACTGGGTAGCTCCAGTTAAAGGTAGCGCCACCGCTGGCACGCAAACGCTTTTGCGGATCCAGCCAGGCCGCGCCATGCACCTCGGGGTATTGGTTGAGCAGGGCGATCACCCGCAGGCGGAAAGCACGGGCGTCCAGCTCTTGGCTACCCAACTCGCGGCCCAGCGCACCAAATTGTTCCTGCCGTTCCAGTAAGCGCAAGCGTAGTTGTTGCTGGGTGTATTCGACATCCCGCCGCACGCCTTCCTGCTCGCGGTCACCCTCTTCTATTTGCAGGTAAAGCAGCGCCGAAACAATGGCCGCCATAAACAACACCACCGCCGCCAGCGGCGCCAGCATGGCCACCCGGTCCTGGCGCTGCGGCGAGAGCCGACGCCACCAGCGCCTGGCCCGCTTGACCGTGGAAAGGTCCGGGTCGGCGTGCAGCAAATAGGTGTCAGCATGGTGCATTGGGCGAGTGTAGAGCCC
>JAEMRG010000424.1 GCA_016463455.1 Rhodoferax sp. | reverse complement strand
TGCCCAGCGGCCACAGTTCGCGGGCCATGCTTTGGGCCAGGGCGCGCAGGGCCATTTTGCCGCCCGAAAAGCCGGCAAAGTTCGCGCTGCCACGCAAGGAGGCGGTGGCGCCGGTAAAGATGATGCTGCCCTTGTGCGCCACGCCCTGCCCGCTTTGGGCGTCCGCCGCAGCGTCTGGCCGCGCCACCATGCGCTTGGCTACTTCGCGCCCGGTCAGAAAGCCAGCCAGGCAGGCCATTTCCCACATCTTGGTATAGCGGCGCGCGGTCTCGGTCAGGATGCTGCTCGGCGAGTTGGCGCCGATGTTGAACACCAGCACTTCAATCGGCCCTATTTGCGTTTCGATGTGATCCACCAGCGCAATGACTTCGTCTTCTTTACGCGCGTCCGAGCCAAAGCCGTGCGCTACGCCGCCCTCAGCGCGGATCTGCTCCAACAGGGGCTGTAGTTTGTCTAATGTGCGCCGCGTGGCGCAGACGGTGTAGCCCTCGCGGGCAAAGCGGCGGGCTACAGCGCCACCGGTGGCATCGCCCGCGCCGATGACCAAGCAAACTTTGGGTGCTGTCATGGTGCCTGGCTTAAGCGCGGGGTGGCAGGCCACGCACCAGGGTTAAAAATTCCAGCGCGGTGCCGGCGCGGCGGTGTTCGGACAGGGCCTGGTATTCGGGATCGGCAAACCAGGCCTGGGCTTTTTCTTCGGAGGGGAATTTGAAAATAATCATACGCCCGGCGCGTGGTGCCGTGCCTTCCAGATGCACCGGCGCATCATCAAAGGTGATGAACTCGCCGCCATAGCGTTTGAGTATGGGGAAAAAGCCTTTTTCATACTGGCGGTAGGCGCCTGCATCGGTCACTTCTAGGTTGACGACGCCATAAACAGCGATATCGCTCATGGGGGATCCTTTGAAAAAAGTTAGGTAAATCCTAGTCCATTTGCCTCTTTACAAGACGTTGTAGCAGTGGGCCACCAGCCGCATTGTCCTGCGTGCGACAGCGCCGCCATCGCCCTGGGCCGAACAAGCCCGCAGTGTGCAGCGCACCAAGCCGGCCACGCCATGAATCTTATAAGATGCACTCAAACAGCGCCTGCGGCCCACAGCCCGGCGCACGATACAAAGAGGAGTTCAGACATGCCCGTGATAGAAAGCCAGGTTGATACCCTTGGCGAGGCCTTTGTGCGCAACCGCGAAGACATGCTCAAAGCCCTTTCCGGGGTGCGCACCGTGGAGGACAAAGTGCGCGCCACCGAGGCGGAAAAACAACCCAAGTTCCACAAGCGCGGCCAGCTCATGCCGCGCGAGCGGGTCAACCTGCTGCTGGATCGCGGTACGCCTTTCCTGGAGATCTCCACCCTGGCGGGCTACAAGCAACACGACGATAAAGACGGCTCGCTGGCCGGGGGCAATAGTATTTGCGGCATCGGCTATGTGTGTGGGGTCCGCACCATGGTGACGGCATCCAACAGCGCCATCAAAGGCGGCACGATCACGCCCTGGGGCTTGCG
>JAEMRG010000126.1 GCA_016463455.1 Rhodoferax sp. | reverse complement strand
CCCTCGAGCAGCGGCATGGTCAGGATGCACTGCGGCTCCTGGCCGTATTCGGCTTGCAGATGGCGGCCTACCAGCAGGTTGAACTTCTGGTCGGTTCCGCCCAGCTCCAAGTCACTTTTGAGGGCCACGCTGTCATAGCCCTGCATCAGCGGGTAGAGAAACTCATGCACGCTGATGGACTGCCCGCCTTTAAAGCGGTCGTGAAAGTCATTGCGCTCCATCATGCGCGCCACGGTGTAGCGGCTGGCTAGCTGGATCATGCCGCGCGCCCCCAGCGGATCGCTCCACTCACTGTTGTAGCGGATCTCGGTTTTGGCCGGGTCCAACACCAGCGAGGCTTGTTTGTAATAAGTCTGGGCGTTGGCCTCGATCTGCTCGCGGGTTAGCGGCGGGCGGGTGCTGTTGCGGCCGGAGGGGTCGCCAATCATGGTGGTGAAGTCGCCGATCAGGAAGATGACCTGGTGCCCCAAGTCCTGCAACTGGCGCATTTTGTTCAGCACCACGGTGTGGCCGATGTGGATGTCAGGCGCCGTCGGGTCCAGGCCCAGTTTGATGCGCAGCGGGGTGTTGGTGGTCTCGGAACGGACCAGCTTTTTTACCCAGTCCTCGTGGGGAATCAGCTCTTCACAGCCCCGCAAGGTGACGGCCAGGGCCTCTTGGACACGCTCGGACACGGGAGAGGAGGGGGGCGAAGCAGGGTGCATAAAGAAAATAAGGGGGCCTGTGACGGGGCCCGATATACTCCGACCTCTATTTAAAAGGTCCGGGCGTGGGCTACCAGCGTATTTTAGTCCCCGCCCCCGAATGCCCGGTGCGTCCGCATAGCCGGTTTGCGCACTTCTCAGAGAGGCTGAATTTGGTGTCTGACATTCTTACTGCCGCGCGCAACGCAGCCCTTGAGGCGCTGCTGACCGTGCGCCGCCATCCGGCCCGTTTTCTCTCGGGCGTGGCCCTGTTGCTCATTGGCGCAACTGGGGGTAGCTACGCGCTGGTCTCTTTAGCGCCTGAAGCATCCGAATTGCCAGTGCGCACCGTCGTCGAAGTCGTCGAGCCCTTGTCAATCGAGCCCCAGCGTGACTTGCTGGCCGCACAGGCCATGCGCTTATACCGCAGTGAGGTGACCCGCAGCACCGATACCGCCGACAGCTTGTTGCGCCGCCTTGGCGTGAGCGACCCAGCGGCATCTGCGTTTTTGCGCGCTGACCGCAATACACAGAAGAACCTAATGGGCCGCGCCGGCCGCAATGTGCAGGCCGAAGTTGACGAGCGTGGCCGCCTGGTCTCCTTGACCGCCCGCTGGAGCCCCGAGGAAGACGGCACTTTCAATCGCCTGTCAGTGCGTGGCGCGGGTGCTGCAAGGCAATCGACCCTGGAAACGCTGCCGCTCACGGCCAGCACCCGCATGGCCAGTGGCAGTATCCAATCTTCTTTGTTCGCCGCCACCGACGATGCGCGAATCCCGGATAGCGTGGCCGTACAAATGGCCGAAATTTTCTCGGGGGATATCGATTTCCACCGCGCCTTGCGTAAGGGTGACCGCTTTGTGGTGGTGTACGAAACCTTGGAAGGCGACGGCGAACCCTTGCGCGCCGGGCGGGTGCTGAGCACCGAATTTGTCAATGCCGGTAAGTCCTACCAGGCCTTGTGGTTTGAATCGCTGCAAACCACCCAAAACGGTAAGAGCCCGCTCAAAGGCGCCTACTACAACATGCGTGGTGAGAGCTTGCGCCGCGCGTTTTTGGCCTCGCCGGTGGCGTTTTCGCGCATTACCAGCGGTTTTGCCATGCGTTTCCATCCTATTTTGCGAACCTGGCGCGCGCATCTGGGCGTGGATTACGGCGCCGTGACCGGCACCCCAGTGCGCACGGTCGCCGATGGTGTGGTGGATTTTGCGGGAGTGCAAGGCGGCTATGGCAATGTGGTGATAGTCAAGCACGGCGGCAATACCACGACGGTATACGCACACCTGAGCCGCATCAACGTGCGCAGCGGCCAGCGTGTACAGCAGGGCGATAACCTCGGCTTGGTCGGCGCTACCGGCTGGGCCACCGGCCCGCACCTGCATTTTGAATTCCGCGTCAACGGCGCACACAAAGACCCGATGACGATTGCGCGCCAAGCAGAGGCCGCGCCGGTCACCGCGGCATTGCGGCCCGCGTTTGAGCGGGTGGCAGACCTTGCGCGTCAGCAATTGACCGCCGCCGCCCAGGTGCAGGTCGGCAGCGTTCAGTAAGGCACGTGGCCGTAGCGCAATGCCCGGCCTGTATATAGGATTGATGTCGGGCACTTCGCTCGACGGCGTCGATGGTGTCTTGGCCGAACTGGGTGAACTGGGTGGAGCACCCGCCCAGCCTCAGGTTCTTGCGTCAGCGCACATTCCCATGCCCCAAGCTTTGCGGCAGGAATTTTTGACCCTCAATAGCGCGGGATCGGACGAACTCCACCGCGCGGCCCTCGCCGCCAATGCCTTGGTTGGTTTATACACCGAGGTTGTCGGGCAATTGCTTGCCAGTGCTGGGCTACAGCCCGCGCAGGTGCAGGCGATTGGTGCGCATGGCCAAACCGTGCGCCACCAACCCCAGGCTTTTGACGGCATAGGCTACACCCTCCAACTCAACCAAGCCGCTTTGCTGGCAGAGCGCTGCGCTATCACGGTCGTGGCTGACTTTCGCAGCCGCGACCTGGCCGCCGGTGGCCAAGGCGCGCCGCTAGTGCCGCCCTTTCATTTGGCCGTTTTCGGCGATACGCAGGAATCCCGGGCAGTGCTCAATATAGGGGGGATTTCTAACATCACCCTGTTGCCGGCAGGCGCGGCACAGGCAAATGGTGCGGGCTTGCTGGGCTTTGATTGCGGCCCCGGCAACGCATTAATGGATGCCTGGTGCGAGCGCCATACCGGCGCGGCCTACGACGACCAAGGGCGATGGGCGGGGCAAGGGCAGCTTGTTACAGGTTTACTCGCTGCGATGCAGCAAGAACCATTCTTCGGGCTAAGACCCCCCAAGAGCACCGGGCGGGATTTATTCAACCCGGCTTGGTTGGAGCAGCACCTGGCAGCTTTTCCAGCTTGCACGCCGGTAGATGTGCAAGCCACCTTAACCGAGTTGACGGCCTGGGCCTGCGCGCAGGCTTTGTCCGCCGCAAGTGCCAACTACCGGCGCTTGGTGGTGTGTGGCGGCGGTGCGCGCAATGTATTTTTGATGCAACGGCTGTCGTCTTTGCTGCCTGGCGTCAAAGTCAGCGGCACCCAGGACTGGGGTTTTGCACCTTCTGATGTCGAGGCATTGGCGTTCGCCTGGCTGGCGCAACAAGCACTGCAGGCAAAGCCTGCGAGCGTTGCGGCCGTGACGGGTGCGCGTGGCGCGCGGATTTTGGGAGCGATTTACCGCGCCTGATCAGGCGGAGAACGAAGAACCGCAGCCGCAGGTAGAGGTAGCGTTGGGGTTTTTGATGACGAATTGCGCGCCTTGGAGGTCTTCTTTGTAGTCGATTTCGGCGCCCAACAGGTATTGGTAGCTCATGGCGTCGATCAATAAAGACACCCCATTTTTGCTCATGGTGGTGTCGTCTTCATTGGTGATTTCGTCAAAGGTGAAGCCGTATTGGAAGCCGGAGCAACCACCGCCTTGCACAAAAACCCGAAGTTTGAGCTCGGGGTTGCCTTCTTCGGCAATGAGATCAGCCACTTTGGCCGCCGCGCTGTCGGTAAACAGAATCGGCGAGGGCATTTCGGTAGGGAGTGAGTGGGCAACTGCGTTCATGTAAATTTCCAAGAAAAAACTACATCTAAATAGTACAGTATTTCAGTCGGAAATCAAATTAGCCCTGATTTGACTCGGTTAGCAGTGGGGCTTTTTCCTCATGCGCCAGGATCGGCGTCAAACGCCCGGCAATCAACGCGCCCTGGTGCATCTCCAAAGCCCCGTAGGCCACATCGCCCTCAATGCGGGCATTGGGCTGCAACTCCAGCATGAGGCGGGCCGTCACCGCGCCCTTGATAGAGCCGTTGATGATGATGTGGTCAGCGCTGATATTGCCGGCAACCGCAGCGGACTCCGCTACCACCAGGATGCTGGGCTGGTGCGCCATCGCGGCGATATTGCCCGTGATCTCGCATTCGATGCGAATACCGTCTGTGAAAAAAATGTCTCCCACGACCCGGGCACCCTGGGCAACCAAGCTTTTTAAGGGCGGCTGCTTTTTCTTGTTAAACATGGCATTCCTTTTGGATTTTTTACCCTGACGGCAGCCCTTACAACTTGATACTCTGGCCGGCCCTGACTGTCGAACCGTCCACCACTTTGGCCGTCAGCCCCTTTACCGTCACTTGCGCCGGAATATCCAAAGACCCCTCCAGGCGCCCGTACTGCATGATTTTCAGCGGCATGGTGCTTACCGAGCCCGTCCACGGCTTGCCATTGGATAAGCCGGTGAGCATGATTTCTAGCTTGCCGACCAGTTCGGGCGCATTTTTCTTGCTTTGAATGACCAACACCTGCCAGCGGATTTTGCCATTGTCAACAGCCTCCGCTTGCAGTCCTCTGATTGCAACGGCATCTGTGGAGTCGGCGGGGATGAGTTTTTCGAAAAAGCCCAGGTCGTCCCGCAGGCGCCGGTTTTCAGCTTCCAAATGCTTGACCTGCGCGTTGACAGTTTCGCTGGATGCTTTTTCCGCCGCCACCAGGGTGCCCGCCGTGTTGGCAATGGACTGGGCCTGGTCGCGCTGCTCGTGCGCCTTATCCAGGTCCGTCTTCAGGGCCTCGACCTGGGCGCGTAGTTGCTGCATGTCGGCCTGGCCGCCATTTTCCAAACCCGCAATATCGCGTCCAAACTCGAAGGCCCACAGCGCAATCGCGGCGCAAAAACCGAGCATGATGGCCGCGACCGCCCAGCGCAGCGGCCAGGGCATGGCGCTGCGCACCGCCATGCGCGGTGCACTGATGGTGAGTCTGCGTCGTAATAATCTGAATCGCACTGGAGGAACCTCCCACAAACACAAAGACCGCCCTTGGGCGGCCCTTGTGGTAAATCCTGAAAGGGATTAACGCTTGGAGAACTGCTTACGACGGCGTGCACCGTGAAAGCCGACCTTTTTGCGTTCCACTTCGCGCGCATCACGCGTCACGAAGCCGGCTTGGCTGAGCATAGGTTTGAGGCTGGCATCGTAATCGATCAACGCGCGGGTAATGCCATGGCGTGTGGCGCCGGCCTGACCCGATTCGCCACCACCGGCCACATTGACCATGATGTCAAAGGTTTCCGCATGGTTGGTCAGCATCAATGGCTGCTTGCAAATCATGATGGAGGTTGCGCGCCCAAAGAAGTTTTCTATCGCCTTGCCGTTAACCACGATTTGGCCCGAACCCTTTTTCAAGAACACGCGGGCGACGCTGGATTTGCGGCGGCCGGTTCCATTGTTCCAATCACCAATCATTTTGCGACTCCTGCAATATCAAGCACTTTGGGCTGTTGTGCGGTATGGGGATGCTCGGCGCCGCCGTACACCTTGAGCTTTTTGATCATCGCGTAGCCCAAGGGGCCCTTGGGAAGCATGCCCTTGACGGCTTTTTCCAAGGCACGGCCAGGGTGCTTGGCTTGCATATCGCGGAAATTGGTGGCCGAGATGCCGCCGGGATAACCCGAATGGCGGTAGTACACCTTGTCCAGGGCCTTGGCGCCTGTGACGCGCAGCTGGGCTGCATTGATGACGACAATATAGTCGCCGGTATCGACGTGAGGCGTGTAAATGGCCTTGTGTTTGCCGCGCAAACGGAGAGCAACTTCGCTGGCTACTCGTCCGAGGACCTTATCGGTCGCGTCAAGCACAAACCACTCGTGCACGACCTCAGCGGGTTTTGCGCTGAAAGTTGACATGAGTTTTCTCTTTAAAAAGAAGGTTTGCAGGGCTCTTTTCCACGGTCGGCGCTCCACTATCGGGAGCCTCTTAGGTGGGGTTTTCAAGCTTCGCCGCGGA
>JAEMRG010000423.1 GCA_016463455.1 Rhodoferax sp. | reverse complement strand
CTGGCCTGGGCTGCGGGCGATATGCAGGCGCGTGGATTTTTGCTGGGGGGCACATCGGGCCGCACCACGCTCAATGGCGAAGGCTTGCAGCACGAAGATGGCCACAGCCACATCCTGGCCGGCACTATCCCCAACTGCCTGAGCTATGACCCCACGTTTGCGCACGAGGTGGCGGTCATCATGCACCACGGCCTCAAGCGCATGGTGGAGAAGCAGGACAACGTTTTTTACTACATCACCCTGCTTAACGAAAACTACGCTATGCCCGGCCTGACCGCAGGCACCGAAGCGCAGATCATCAAGGGCATGTATTTGTGCAAACCTGGCGCTAGCGAAACCAAGGCTAACAAAGGCGCTTCGCGTGTGCAATTGCTGGGCTCGGGCACGATCTTGCGCGAGTCGATTGCGGCGCAAGCGCTGCTGGCGCAAGACTGGGGCGTGCAGGCGGACGTCTGGAGCTGCCCCAGCTTTAACGAACTGACTCGCGAAGGCCAGGACTGCGAGCGCTTCAATATGCTGCACCCGCTGCAAACCGCGCGCGTGCCTTTTGTCAGCCAGCAACTTGAAGGCCATAGCGGCCCGGTGGTCGCTGCCACCGACTATATGAAGGCCTATGCCGAGCAGATTCGCCCCTTCATCCCCAAAGGGCGCGCCTTCAAAGTGCTAGGCACCGACGGCTTTGGCCGCAGCGACTTTCGCAGCAAGCTGCGCGAGCACTTTGAGGTTAACCGCCACTACATCGTGCTGGCCGCTCTGAAGGCTTTGCAGGAAGAGGGCACGGTCACGGCAGACACCGTGGCGCAGGCGATTGCCAAGTACGGCATCAAAGCCGACAAGATCAACCCGCTGCACGCGTAAATCTCCGGGAGACACACCATGGCAAATATTGAAATCCAGGTTCCCGACATTGGTGACTTTGACCAAGTCACCGTGATTGAATTACTGGTGAAAGTGGGCGACACCATCAAGGCCGAGCAAAGCCTGATCACCGTGGAAAGCGACAAGGCCTCGATGGAAATTCCGTCGGCAGCCGCTGGCGTGGTCACCGCGATCAAGGTCGCTTTGGGCGACAAGGTCAAGCAAGGCTCGTTGGTCGTGATGCTAGAGGTGGCCGAGGGCGCGGCAACACCGGTGGCCTCTGCGCAAGTCATCGCGCCAGCAGCAGCACCCGCGCCGGTAGCGGCTGCTCCCGCCGCAGCTGAGACAAGCGCACCAGTTCCTGCGGCTCCCGCTATAACTGCTCCCGCGCCCGTTCCCGCTCCAGCGCTTGCGGCAGCACCCGCGCATGTGCCCGGCACACCGGCAGCCGGCCTACCGCATGCATCTCCTTCGGTGCGCAAGTTTGCGCGTGAGTTGGGCGTACCTATCGATGAAGTCAAAGGCAGCGGCCCCAAAGGCCGCATCACGCAAGACGATGTGCAGGGGTTTACCAAAGCGGTGATGGCTGGTGCAACCCAGACCAAAGCCCAGGCCGCCAAGGCCCCAGCAGCGTCGGGCGGCGACGGCGC
>JAEMRG010000422.1 GCA_016463455.1 Rhodoferax sp. | reverse complement strand
GGATCATCACAAAATACAGCACCACAAACATCAATGCCAAAGGCAGCATGCTCATAAGGGTCGATTGCATATCGCCGCCCGCAGCGGGTGCGGTTTGGGCAAAGGCCGAAGAAATAAACATTGGATAACTCCCAGGGAAATGACTTGAAACCGGGTGCCGGAGAAGGCGGCAATCCGGGCTGACCGGCGCCCCAGCAGGGGCAAAGGTCAACTGCGCATTGTACGGGGCCGACTTTTAGCCACCAGCCGCAAAAGGGCTGAGCGCGCCCAACGACGGCTCAAGGGTCCAAAGCCGGCACGGGCGCCGCTAGCCGCGCGCGCGCATGCAGCCACCACAGCATGAGGCCAGTGGCGCCCAGTGGCAGCAGGGAAAACGCATTGAGCCAGAACCAGCCGCTAGTGGTCACCAAGGCCCCAGAGGCAAAGGAGGTGAGCGCCATCACGGCGAAGACCGCAAAGTTGATGACCGCCTGCGCCCGGTCTTTTTCATGCGGCGCATAGGCCTGCAAAGACAGGCTGGTGCCGCCGGTGAACAAGAAATTCCAACCTACGCCCAATAAAAACAAGGCCACGCTGAACTGCAGTACGTCCACCCCGCTGAGCGCCACCACGACACAGGCGGCGTTGAGCAGCACGCCCACCCCCATGACCGGTAAGGCGCCCCAGCGCTTGATGAAATCGCCGGTAAAAAATCCCGGCGCAAACATGCCAATCACATGCCATTGCAAAACCATGGCGGTGGCGCCAAAGTCCAGGCCGCATTGCTGCATGGCCAAAGGCGTGGCCGCCATCAATAGATTCATGACGCCATAGCCCAGCGCAGCGGCCATGCAGGCGACAAAAAATACCGGCTCGCGTAATAGCTGCCAGACGCTGCGGCCTGCGTCCTGGCCCGCAATACCTACCGCCCGCACCGGCTCGGGAGCAAACTCGATACGACCCATAACAAGCAAGGACAGCAGCGCCACCGCCGCCAGCGCCAGATAGGCGCCGACAAAAGGCACCTGCCAAATTTGCTGCGAGTGCACCGCCAGATACGGCCCGACCACTGCACCTAACAGGCCGGCGGCCAGCACCCAGGACACCGCACGCTCGCGCGCCTCGGGCAGCGCCAGCTCAGCGGCGGCAAAGCGGTAGAGCTGCCCATTGGCACTGTAGTAACCAGCGATAAAAGTGGCGCCCACCAGGCCCCAAAAGCTCTGGCTGTCTATAGCCCAGGCGGCCAGCAGCGTGGACAGCAAGGCGACCAGCAAGCCGGTCTGAAAACCGATGCGCCTACCCCAACGCGCCTGCACCCACGCCACCACCGGCGTGGCAAAGGCCGAGCCCAGCACATAGCCCATCACCGGCAGCGTGGCCATCCAGGCCATGGGCGCAAGGCGCAAGCCCACCAGGCCGTTGATCGCCACAAAAGCGATATTGTTGGTGAGCAAAAACCCTTGGCACAGGGCCAGCAGCCACAAATTTCTATTCATGCGGGCAGTGTAGCCTCGGACCCCCGCTTCCCCCC
>JAEMRG010000421.1 GCA_016463455.1 Rhodoferax sp. | reverse complement strand
CGCAGGCATCCGCCCGCATCCCAACCGATCCAACGGTGGCGCATAGAAAACTGCACCGGCGCCCCCGACTGCGGATGGCGTAAGCGCTGCAACCAGGCGCGCAGCAAGGGAGCGGCCTTCATGTCCGATGGAAACACACGACCGGACGAGCCGACAAAGGTGTCAATACCCAAATCTTGCGCCCAGCGGCGCACCCCCGCCGCATCCATAGCGCCCAACGCGGCGCTGATGGCTTCGCGCCTTTGCCCGTAGCGGCCTGCAAATGCGTCGGCACCTTCAGCATGGGTCAGGTTCAGGCCACCCCTTCCGGCCAGCAAAAATTTGCGTCCCACCGAGGCCATGGCATCAAACACATGGACAGGGATACCCGCCTGCGACAAGACCTGCGCCGCCATCAAGCCCGCCGGCCCGCCGCCAATGATGGCGACCTCACATTCCGCTACCGCGACGGGGTCACTGTCCAGGCCGTTCATGGCACATCCACTGGTAACACCGGCTCTATCAATTGCCCGGCAGCACTTAAAAATGCCGCGCGCACCGTGTGGCCGGGGTAGGCCAATTGCACGGCCGCGCGGTAAGTTGCCAACTGGGCAGACAAGGCCGGGTCCAACTGCGGCTGCGCCGCGCTTTTATAGTCCAGCACCCACCAATGGCCTGTGTCCTTGCGTTGTACCAAGCGGTCCATGCGCAGCATACGGCCTCGGTAATAAATGCTGATTTCGTTGCCTTGCCAAAGCAAACATTCAGCATCCAAGGCCCAGGCACCCTCTCCTTGCACAATCGCTTGGGCAGCTTGGGCGGCGCGCGCCATCTGCGCTTCATCCAACACACACTGGTGTTGCGCCAGACGCCAAGCGTGCATGGCCCACAGCCCGCCATCGCTGCCCTTGCCGGGCGCATAGTGTTCTAGCAAGCAGTGCATAGCTTGGCCTATGCGCGCTTCCAGGTCTTCGCCCGCATCAGCAGGGGCCAGTCCAGGAACAAGATCACTTGCTAGGCGCATTGCGTCTGGCAGCACAGGCAAATCCAGCACCTGGCCATCGGCCCACCCGCCTTGTGGGACCGGACCGGCAACTATCGTCTCTGGCGCAGGCTCCGCCTCCAGCGCATGGGCTTGCAATTGCTTCCACCAGCTTTTGTCATGGTCGCGGTGCGGCTGCATCGAAGAAAACACCAAGGCCTGTTTGGCCCGTGTCAATGCCACGTACAAAGCATTGTGTTCTTCGCGCTCGCGCGCAGCCATTTCCTCTGCCAACAAATCCTCGCAACACGGCGGTGGCGCGGACTCGCTGGCCAAAAACACAAAGCGGCGCGGAAAATCGTCCTGCCCCGGCCACTGCACCAACACACCCATGCTCGCCGATGTGGGGCTCTCGCTGTCGCAGTCCAGCATCAGCACCCAGGGCGCCTCCAGTCCTTTGGCACCATGCACCGTGAGCAGTTGCACCGCGTCAGGCGCCGCCACCTGGGGCACGGTATAGCCACCGGCGCGCAGGGCACGCACAAAACCATAGGCCGTCAAAA
>JAEMRG010000420.1 GCA_016463455.1 Rhodoferax sp. | reverse complement strand
AAAAGGACACAGACGAAGAGCAAAATAGAAACGCCCACCCGTACCGCTAATGCGCGTGCCATCCGGCGCGATTTGGTGGGTTCCCCGCTGCCTCCACGCAACATGAAAAATAAGGCGGTGGCCAAGCTGGCAATCACGGCTAAAAAGCCCAGGGCAACAAAGTAACTCATGCACAGGATTATCTTTTGAATCGCGACCCGAAGTTCTACCGCGTGACTGCTGCGGCTGTTTTTTTCAGCCTATTGGGGCTGGCGCTGGGTTTTTGGCAGTTGGACCGCGCCGCGCAAAAAGAAGCTTTGCAGGCCTCCATCCAGGCGCAAGCCGGTAAGGCTCCGTTAGACAACGCCCAAGTCCTCGCTTTAGCGGCCCAAGGCCGTATGCAAGAGAGCGGCGTGCTGTACCACCCAGCGCGCCTAAAAGGTATTTGGTTACCTGACCAAACGGTGTATTTGGACAATCGGCAAATGGACGCCAAAGTGGGCTTTTTCGTGTTCACCCCTTTGCGTTTGGAGCCGCAAGGCCAGGTGCTGATGGTGCAACGCGGTTGGGTGCCGCGCAATTTTGAAGCGCGCGAGCGTTTGCCCGAGGTGCAAACGCCGGCCGGCATGGTCGCGGTCGATGGTGACATTGCCCTTGCGCCCTCCAAGCTCTATGCCCCCGGTGCACCCGGTGAAGGGCCGATACGGCAAAATCTCGACTTGGAACAGTACCGCAGTCAAACCGGCTTGCCGCTGGAAGCATTCACGGTGCGCGAGTCGGGCCCGCCCAGCCAGGGACTGCGTAGGCAATGGCCGGTGGTCAACTTCGGTATTGAAAAGCACTACGGCTACGCATTCCAATGGTTTGCGTTGTCATTGCTGATAGCGGGTTTGTACCTTTGGTTTCAGTTTTTTCGCCGCCCCGCGGCCACTTCCCTGGATATTGCAAACCATGGCCCCCTCTGACAGTTCAAGCGACCAGCCGCTGGGTTTGACCGTGCATTCCATGCCCGCACCGCAGGACATCGCTGCAAACGCCGTCCATACCCGCATGGGCCGATGGAAGATGCTCTTGGTATTGCTGGTGTGTGCCGCACCCGTGGTGGCTTCTTATGTCACCTATTACTGGGTGCGCCCTGAGGGACGCCAAAATTTTGGTACGCTGATCGACCCCCAGCGCGCATTGCCGGACATGCAGGCGCTGGAGATGGGCGGTAAGCAGACCAATTTGCGTGCCCTCAAAGGCCAGTGGCTCTTGATTAGCGTGGCCGGCGGTGACTGCCAGGCGCAGTGCCAGCACCATTTGTACATGCAGCGCCAATTGCGCGAGGGTGTGGGCAAAGAAAAAGACCGTGTCGATTGGGTGTGGCTGGTCAGTGATGAGGTGGCTATTGCGCCAAGTTTGTTGCCCGCGCTGGGTACCGCCACCGTGTTGCGCGTGCCCACTGCGCAACTGCAAACCTGGCTGCAGCCTGAGCCAGGGTTGGCTTTAGAAGACCATTTGTATGTGGTCGATCCGCTGGGCAACTGGATGATGCGTTTTCCCGC
>JAEMRG010000419.1 GCA_016463455.1 Rhodoferax sp. | reverse complement strand
ACCTGCACCACCTGCACCATCTGCAGCGCCCGCACCCAAAGCCCGAAAACTGAGCTACAAAGAGCAGCGCGAGCTCGAAGCTCTGCCCGGCCGCATCGCGGCGCTGGAAGCCGAGCAAGCCAAGATCAATAGCCAGCTTGCCGACGGCACGCTGTACGCCAGCGACAACGCCAAAGCCCTGCAACTGGCGCAACGCAACGCCGCCATTGACGGCGAGTTGCTGCAAGCTTTGGAGCGCTGGGAACTACTGGGCGCCTAGTCCTTTGCAAAGTTAGCCGACCACCCTTTGCTGGCGTAATTGGGTAATGGCATCGGCATCCCAACCCCATTCGCGCAACAACTCGTCGGTGTGCTCGCCTAGGGCCGGCGGCGCGCGGTGCAGCACTGGCGGGTTGTCGGCTAGTCGCAAGGGGCTGGCAACCGTACCTATGGAGGCCAGGGCGGTGGCCGCTTGGGCTGCCGCGCTGGTGGGCTGCGTGACGGCCAGTCCACGGGCTTGCACCTGGGCGTCGGCAAAGGCCTCGGCCACCGAATTGATCGGGCCGCAGGGCACCGCGTGGTGCTCCAGGTCGGCAATCCATTGCGCGGTGCTGCGCTTGCGCGTTTCGGCCTGCATCAAGGCTTCGAGGGTGTCGCGGTGGCGCACCCGTTCGATGTTGGTGTGAAAGCGCGGATCGGCCGCCCATTGTGGGTGGCCGGCGACGGCGCAAAAACGCGCGAACTGGCCGTCGTTGCCGACAGCCAACAGCATGGCGCTGTCTAGGGTTTCAAAGTCACGGTAGGGCACCAGGCTGGGGTGGCTATTGCCCTGGCGCTTGGGCGATTGGCCGGTGTTCAAAAAGCCCGCCGCCTGGTTGGCCAAAATTGCCATGCCGACGTCGAGCAAACTCATGTCAATATGCTGGCCCAGGCCGGTGCGGTGGCGCACCTCGATGGCTGCCAAAATCGCGCTGCAGGCGTAAACGCCGGTAAACAAATCCGTCAAGGCCACGCCCACGCGCTGCGGGCTGCCACCGGGCGTACCCTCGGGTTTGCCAGTGATGCTCATCATGCCGCTCATGGCCTGGATCATCAGGTCGTAACCAGCGCGCTCAGCGTAGGGCCCGGTCTGGCCAAAGCCGGTAATCGAACAGTAAATCAGACGGGGATTGAGCGCGTGCACACTGGCGTAGTCCAAGCCGTAATGCGCCAGCCCGCCTACTTTGAAATTTTCCACCAAGATGTCGCATTGCAGGGCCAGCTGCTTAATCAGCGCCTGCCCTTGCGGCTTGGCAATATCGATCGCTATGGAGCGCTTATTGCGGTTGCAGGCGGTGAAATAGCTGGCGTGCGCAGTGTCCTGGCCTTGTGCATCTTGCAGAAAGGGCGGGCCCCAGTGGCGCGTGTCATCGCCTTCGCCGGGCTTTTCGATTTTGATGACATCGGCGCCCATGTCCGCCAGCATCTGGGTACACCAGGGCCCGGCCAATACGCGCGACAGGTCCAGAACTTTGAGATGGGCGAGGGCGGGGGTGGTTTGCGGCATGGC
>JAEMRG010000418.1 GCA_016463455.1 Rhodoferax sp. | reverse complement strand
CGATCGACGCGGGCGCTACGCCGCTTAAGGCCAGTAGCGCGATGGAGGAACGCGGGGAGTCTGGGAAGATAGAAAAAAACACCATACTGACCGGGCCCCAACTGCGCACAATCGCCAAGGCTTGGGGACCTTGCGCGCCAAGAAGCTGTTGGCTCAGCGTTTCGGCGGAGGTCGTCAAGGTACCCAAAGCCAAGGCCAACAAAAAAGCACTCCATGCCGAAGCCGCTGCGAACACCAGCACAATGAGTTTTCCCTTTTTCGGCTGGAGAATGCACAAGGAAAGCACAAATATTTCTGCGGGCAACATAGGTAGGAACCCATCTAAAACCGAAAAAACGGCTAGAAAAAGAATGGTTCTCGGCTCTGTGCCGTGGCGTAAAAGTGCGGTTTCGGCCCGTTCAAATAAGGGCCGCAGGATGGAAGGCAGATAGGGCATAAGGCTTAGCGCTTGGTCATGTGGGTCTCAGCCTCCCACCGTCGGCGCCGCCCGCATCGGAATCGTTACCGGCCCGTCGTTGACTAGCTCCACTTGCATATCCGCAGCAAACACGCCGGTTGCCACTTCGCTGTGCGCGGCACGCGCCTGTTGCACCACATAGTCGTACAGCAACCGGCCAAGCTCCGGCGCTGCGGCCTGGGTGAAGCTGGGGCGGTTGCCGCCCGAGGTGTCGGCGGCCAGGGTGAATTGGCTCACGACCAGCAGTCCGCCGTGCAGGCCAGCGCCGTCCAGGTCTTGCACGCAGCGGTTCATCTTGCCTTGGGCGTCGCTAAAGATGCGCAGCTTGAGTATTTTGGCCAGTAATTTGTCGGCCTGCACTGGGGTGTCGCCCTGCTCGGCGCAGACCAGCACCAAGAGGCCGGGGCCGATGGCGCCCAGTACGGTACCGTCGACGCTGACACTGGCGCGGCGCACCCGTTGGATGAGTGCGAGCATGCGGGCTCAGGCCAGGGTGACGCGCATAAATTTGCGCTTGCCCACTTGCAGCACATAGCTGCCCGCACCCAGTTTGAGGCCTTTGTCGCTGACCACGTTGCTGTCCACGCGCACGCCACCGCCGTCGATCAGTCGGTTGCCTTCGCCGCTGGAGGCCGCCAGGCCGGTGGCTTTGAGCAAAGCGGCAATGCCCCAGGGCGCAGCGTCCGCCAGCGCCAGACTGCGCTCTTCAATCTGGTCCGGAATGCCGCCCTGGCTGCGGTTGATAAAGTCTTGCTCGGCCGCATCAGCCGCCGCCGCCGAGTGAAAACGGGCGGTAACTTCTTTGGCCAACGCCACTTTGGCATCTTTGGGGTTGCGCCCGGCGTCCACTTCGGCCTTGAGTGCGGCGATTTGTGCCTCGCTTTGGAAGCTCAAAAGCATGTACCAGCGCCACATCAGCAGGTCCGAGATGCTCAGCACCTTGGCAAACATGGTGTTTGCGTCTTCGGAAATGCCGATGTAGTTGTTCTTGCTCTTGGACATTTTGTCCACGCCGTCTAGGCCCTCGAGCAGCGGCATGGTCAGGATGCACTGCGGCTCCTGGCCGTATTCGGCTT
>JAEMRG010000125.1 GCA_016463455.1 Rhodoferax sp. | reverse complement strand
CCGGCGCTCTACCAACTGAGCTATTGAGGAATGTGCGCGAATTTCGAGCAAGAATAGTGCTAGCGGATCCTACCTCTATGCGGTGAATCCCACGCTTTGCTAGCCGACGATTATAGCAAGGTCTTGGCCCGGGGATTAGACGTTAGGGGCCTTGTACTTGCCTACCACTTTACCGGCTTTTACCATAGCAGTGTTCATTGCCGCCGTCGTAATCGGCTCCTCGCTTGCAACAAACTGAAAGCCGCCGCCGGACATCGTGATTGCGCCAATTTGGGCCGCAATTTCGCGGTCGTGTGGATTGCTGATCTGTATTGGCATTCCTTCATGCCTTGGACGGGAATAAAGGCTATGTGTTGTGAGACGGATGATGCCAAATTGGTGACTGCTTTTGTGACCAAATTTTCTGCATGGAACGACGTTTCAGTGGTCCCGGTTTTGGATATTCAAGAGTCCATTGGGATCATTTTAGAATCCAACCAAACGACGGAGTCCGCCTTGGCGGCAGCGTTCCCGTCAGAGGCGCAAGAGGTAGAAGGCGCCTTATATTTCCCGGCTATTGCTTCCAACCAAATGATTGATCGGCATCGGCATCGGCATCGGCATCGGCATCTGCAGCCAGTGGTTCACGCTTAAATCACTGGTCTGTTAACAGGCTGAACTCTGCGAAATCTGTTTTGCTTTGGCGGATGATTCCATCGATCACAACGCGCGTATCGTCCCAATCGGCAGAATCAAAATGGGGTTCTGTGTCCCATTTTCCGTTGTGAAGGTGAGATGGGATTTCTAGTCGATCCCCCATAATTTGTATGGATTGCATAAGGTACCCCTGTAATTCATTGGCAACAAAAAAATCTCCAGTTTTGGTGTCGATTGACAAAGACTGTCAACCTTTACACACAGGGGTTTTAAAGCAAAAAATGTGCCAATAATTTGGTAACTCTGTTCTGAGACCCTCGTTTTTACATTTATTGCGAAAGCAATGAACTCAGTTACTTCAAACTACCCGACAAAAATTGCGCCAGTCGCTCGCTTTTCGGTTTTGCCAGCACTTCGCGTGGCACACCTTGTTCCTCGATCTGCCCTTTGTGCAGAAAGATCAGCTGGTTCGCCACCTCGCGGGCAAAGCCCATTTCATGGGTGACCACCACCATGGTGCGGCCTTCCTGCGCCAGGGTTTGCATGACGCGCAGCACCTCGGTGACCAGTTCCGGGTCCAGCGCGCTGGTGGGTTCGTCAAACAGCATGACTTCGGGCTCCACCGCCAAGGCGCGGGCAATCGCCACGCGCTGCTGTTGGCCGCCGCTCAGGTGCGCCGGGTAGCGGTCTTCCATGCCGTTTAGGTCTACGCGCTGCAGGTATTTGCGCGCCGTCTCCACCGCTTGCGCGCGGCTGATACCCAGCACATGCACTGGCGCTTCGATGATGTTTTGTAGCACCGTCATGTGTCCCCACAAATTGAAATGCTGAAACACCATGGCCAGCTTGGTGCGCAGGCGCTGAAGTTGCCTGGGGTCCTGCGCCATTAGTTCGCCGTTTTTGTCCGGCACCAGCTCCAGCGCTTCGCCGGCCACGGTAATACGCCCGGCGTTAGGCCGCTCTAGCATATTGATGCACCGTAGCAGCGTGCTTTTGCCCGAGCCGGAGCTGCCGATGATGGCAATCACATCGCCCGCATCCGCTGACAGCGACACGCCGCGCAAGACCTCATTGTTGCCAAAGCGCTTGTGGATATCTTCGATTTGCAATTTGCGGCTGGCGGCGTTCATAAAGGCTTGGTGGGAAATTAGGTCAGCGTGCTCAGGTGGTTCAGGCGCCCAGCAGTTCGCCGGTCTTGAAAGGCAGGGCGCCTGCAATCTTCGCCAACTCGCAGCCGGTGGTGACATAGCGGTCGCGTATGCGGGCATACAGCACGCCGTCCACCCCGGCGCAAACGCGCTCGCTGCGGATAGAAATGGGGTCTATCACCTCGGCCACCAGATCGCCGGCTTTGAGCGTGTCGCCCGGATGGGCGGCAAACACCACCAAGCCAGGCGAACTGGCATACAGCGTTTCAGATCCAGCCAAAGGCGTGGCTTCGCAGGCCGGTACGGGCACGGGTGCCGCTGGCGCATCGCGCAGCACGCCCAGTCCGCGCAAAAAGTCAGCGATCGCGGCGGCATCTTGTGCAGCCAGTTCATGCTGCACCTGCGCTTCTCCGCGTAGCTCGATGGTGGTGCTGTGGCAGCTTTGGGGCAGCGGCGCATCCAGTCCGCGTGCTGCGATCATCTCGGCCAAGCGCCACCACACGCCAGATAAGCATTCATCAAAAGGGCGGCTCCCCGAGTTTTTGGCCAGCAAAATCGCCTGGCTTTGCAGGTAATGGGCCAGCGGCGCTAATGCGCTCCAGCAGGCCTCTTCGCAGTAAAAGTGCATGACGGCTTCGCAGTCGCAATGCAGGTCCAGCACATAGTCCGCATCGAAAGACAGTTGCAGCAAGCTACGGCGCAGGCTGTGCAATTCGGTTTTTGGCATCCATTGCGCCAGGTAGCGCCCCATGGCCTGGCGTACCAGGGCCACGTTGGCCGCAGCATCTTTGCCCAGCGTGGGCAGCACTTCATCGGCGATATGGCTTGCAAAGTCCGGGTAATGGCGGTTGAAGTTTTCGCCGCTGTCCAGTTCAAAGCGGCCCGCTGGTTTGTGCTGCACGCGTTGCGCAGCGCCAATCGGGTTGGCCATGGGCACCAGGACGATCTGTCCTTGAATCTTCCCGGCCATGTCCAAACGCTCCAAAAGCGGGCGCAAATGGTGGGCCGCCAACATGCCCGGTAGCTCTTCGGCATGCAGGCTGGCTTGGATGTAAATCTTCGGGCCTGCGCCTGGCTGGCCGAAATGAAAACTCGTCAGCGTCTTGTGCGTGCCCAGACTGGGCGATAAAAGTGGGTGGTTGTGGACTTGCATAGCGTCAGTGTTTAAGTCTTTTGCGGCTCAAGATACGCCAGAAAGTGCCGCTCCGCCAGCCGGAAAATCCCTACCAGCGCAAAGGTGGCCAACAGGTAAATGCCGGCGGCAAACAAAAAGGCCTCGAACGGCAAGTAATACTTGGAATACACCCTGCTGGCCGCTGAGGTGAGGTCCAGCATGCTGGGTACGGCGCTGGCCAGGCTGGTGCTTTGCAGCATCATCACCACTTCATTGCTGTAGGCGGGCAGGGTGCGGCGCATGGCGCTGGGCAGCACAATGCGCCACAAAATCGCTACCGGCCCCATGCCGTAGGCCTGAGCCGCTTCGATTTCGCCTGCGCTGGTTTCGCGAATGGCGCCCGCCAGCATCTCGGCGGTATAGGCAGCAGTGTTCAGGCTAAAGGCCAGCAACGCGCAGAAAAACGGTTCTTTGAAATAGGTCCAGGGCCAGAGTTCGTCCCAGCGCGCCTGAATCCATTCCAACTGCCCCAGGCCGTAATAAATCAGGTACACCTGAATCAGCAGCGGCGTGCCGCGCACCACATAGGTGTAGGCGCCCACCACGGCGCGCAACACGCGCCAGCGGCTGGTCAGCGCCAGCGCAAACGCTAGCGCCAGTACCGCGCCGATTGCCAGGCTGGCAAACAGCAAGTGCAGCGTGGTTAGGATGCCTTGGCCGTACAGCGCCAGGTTCTGAGGCTGAAAGATGACGTCCCACTTCATGCGCTAGCCTCACTCACAGCGCTACCCGCCGGGTACCCAGGCTGTAGCGCGCGTTCAGGCGGCGCAGGACCCACAGCGAGGCGCTGGTAAACAACAGAAACAGCGCGGCGGTAAACAAGAAAAATTCGAAGGGCGAGCGGGTAGCGGCGCTGGCCTGCTTGGCGATATAGGTCATTTCCTGCAAGCCGATCAGGCTGACCAGCGCGGTGGACTTGATCAGCACCAGCCAGTTATTGGTAAAGCCGGGCAGGGCGTAGCGCACCATTTGCGGTGCGATGATGCGCAAAAAAGTTTGCGTGCGGCCCATGCCAAAAGCTAGCGCCGCTTCCGACTGGCCGTGCGGTATGGCCAAAATAGCACCCCGGAAGGTTTCGGTCATATAGGCGCCGTAGATAAAGCCCAGCGTCAGCACTCCGGCCACAAAGGGGTTGATATCCACCGACCCCTTGCTGCCCATGGCTGTCACCAGGTAATTGAGTCCCATGGTGCCGCCGTAAAACACCAGCAGCATCAGCACCAGGTCTGGTATCCCGCGAATCACCGTGGTGTAAACCGTACCGGCCGCTACGGCCGCCTGGTTGGGTGACAAGCGCGCCGCTGCGCCTAGCAGCCCGAAAAACACGGCCAGCAGCAGCGAAGCCAGCGCCACGGCCACCGTCATCAGGGAGCCTTGCAAAATGCTGAAGTAATACGCGTTCATCAACGTGCAGTGTGCCGCGAAAAAGCCTTAGACCTGAGGTTCGGCCTCAAAAATAGGCAAAAAAAACGGCACACCGTGGTGCTCGGTGTGCCGGCGGGGCGGGATAAAGGCGCCTTTCGCTGGCGCTAGCGCATAGAGCGCTGGGGCCCTAAGCGTCTTTACTCGCCGTAGACGTCGATATTGAACTTGGCAAAGTATTTGTCGTTCAAAGTCTTGTAGCTGCCGTTACTGCGAATGGCTTTGATGGCGGCATTGAGCTCGCCTTTGAGTGCGTCTTCACCTTTGCGCAGCGCAATGCCTGCGCCGTAGCCAAAGTACTTGGGCTCCTTGAGGTCCGCGCCGGCTAGGGCGTATTTCTCGCCTTCGGGCTTACTCAGGAATCCGCCGGTCGCTTCCATAAAGTCGGCTACCGTGCCATCCAAACGGCCCGATTTGATGTCTAAATACACCTGGTCTTGTGCTTCATAGGAGTTGACCACAACACCGGCGGGCTTGAGTTCGCCCATGGCATAAGCCTCTTGGGTGGAGCCCTTAAGCACGCCGATTTTCTTGCCCTTGATAGAGGCCGGGTCGGTGTACTTCACGGTTTTCTTCAGCACGATGCGGCTAGGCGTGTTGTAGTACTTGTCAGTGAAATCGACTTCCTTCATGCGGTCGTCGGTAATCGACATGGAGCTAATGATCACATCGTATTTTTTGGCGTTCAGACCAGGAATCATGCCGTCCCAGACTTGTTCTACGAACACGCATTTACGTTTGATTTGTTCGCACAAGGCGTTGGCAATATCCACGTCAAAACCGGTGGGCTGGCCATCGGCGGTCTTGAAGGTAAAGGGCTCGTACGTCGGGTCGATCGCAACTTTCAGCTCAGCCGGTGCGGCTGCAGCAGGCGCGGATGCAGTCGGGGCTGGTGCTTCTTCTTTTTTGCCGCAAGCGGCCAGCAGGGACAGGACGGCGAGGCCCAAAAACAGTTTTTTCATGGAACAACCTTTGAATGAGAAGGACATCCCCCGGAGTGACAGCACCGGGGACCGACTTTGATTCTAGGTGCAAAGCTAAAATCCGCCGATGAATGCTCCCCTAGATGTATCCCACTTTGCACGCGACGCCAAACCGCTAGGCAGCTACCGCAAGTACTGGGCCTCGCGTTTCGGTACCGCACCCCTGTTGCCCATGAGCCGGGCCGAGATGGACAAGCTGGGATGGGACAGCTGCGATATTGTCCTGGTCACGGGCGATGCCTATGTGGACCATCCCAGCTTTGGCATGGCAGTGATAGGCCGCATGCTGGAGGCCCAAGGCTTTCGCGTAGGCATCATTGCCCAACCCGACTGGAACAGCGCAGCACCCTTCAAGGTATTGGGCAAACCCAATCTTTTTTGGGGTGTGACCAGCGGCAATATGGACTCCATGATCAACCGCTACACCGCCGATCGCAAGATCCGCAGTGACGACGCCTACACACCGGGCGATCTAGGCGGCAAGCGCCCGGACCGCGCGGCCATTGTGTATAGCCAACGCTGCCGCGAAGCCTTCAAAGACGTGCCGATCGTGCTTGGCGGCATCGAAGGCAGCTTGCGCCGCATAGCGCATTACGATTACTGGAGCGACAAAGTACGTCGCTCGATTGTGGTGGACGCCAAATGCGATTTGCTGCTGTATGGCAACGCCGAGCGCGCCATAGTCGAAATCGCGCACCGCCTGGCCGCACGCGAGCCAGTGCAATCGATTACCGATGTGCGCGG
>JAEMRG010000124.1 GCA_016463455.1 Rhodoferax sp. | reverse complement strand
AGCGCGCTGGCGTCAATGTGGTTGATGGCGCTGCATTGCAAGACCAGATGCGCCAGCGCCGGATGCTGTGCCACTTCGCGGTTGATGCGGTCTTCCAGCGCGCGGCAGTTGGCGAAATACAGGTTTTCATCCACGCGCAAACCCATCACCCGCGCATGCGTAATCACTTCGTGGCGGCGCACATTGCGAAAGTGCTCGGTGCCTTGCACCTGGCCCACTTCGGCAATATGCGGTCGGCTGGTGCGCAGCAGGTACAAGGCCAAAGACACGGCCACCCCAGCCACCAGCCCGGTTTCCACGCCCAGGCCCAGCGTCACCAGCAGCGTCGCCAGCGCGGCGGCAAAGTCGGCTTTGGAATAGGTCCAGGTGCGGCGGAATATGCCCACATCCACCAGCGACAACACCGCCACCACAATCGTCGCGGCCAAAGTGGCTTGCGGCAGGTAGTACAGCGCAGGTGTCAAAAACACAGTCGCCAGCGTAATGCCCAGCGCGGTGAATATCCCGGCGGCCGGTGTTTGCGCGCCCGCGTCGAAATTGACCACCGAGCGCGCAAAACCGCCGGTCACCGGAAACCCGCCGCTGAGGCTGGCGGCGATATTGCTCGCGCCCAGCGCCAGCAGCTCCTGGTCCGGCTCAATGCGTTGGCGGCGCTTGGCGGCCAGGGTTTGGCCCACCGACACCGATTCCACAAAGCCCACCACGCTGATCAGCAAGGCCGGCATGGCCAAGGACTTCCACAAGCTTGCGTCCCACAAAGGCAGCGTCAAAGGCGGCAGACCGTCGGGTACATCGCCCACGATCTTGAGCCCCTGGTCCTGCCACTGGAAAACCCAGGCCAGCCCGGTACTGAGCGCGATGGCGGCCACGGGCCCGGCTTTGGCCAGCATATCGGCGCCGCGCGCTGTCATACCTATGCGCGCAAGCAGCGGCTTTAAGCCCTTTCGCACCCAGAGCAAAAATACCAGGGCCGCCCCGCCCACGGCCAGGCTTAGGCCATGCAGGGCCGGTAGTTGGCGCAGTAAATCAAGCACCAGTGCCGCAAAGTTTTCACCCTGCGCGCTCAACCCCAACAAGGTTTTGAGCTGGCTGGCGGCGATCAATAAGCCGGAGGCGGAAATAAAACCGGCGATCACCGGATGGCTCAGAAAATTTGCCAAAAAACCGAGGCGCAACACGCCCATCAGCAGCAGCATGGCGCCGGACATAAATGCCAGGGTGATGGCCACGGCCCAGTAGTGTTCGGAGCCCGGCGCGGCATGCGTGCCTATGGCCGCTGCCGTCATCAGCGAGACCACCGCCACGGGCCCGACCGCCAGCACGCGGCTACTGCCAAAAAGCGCATACAAGAGCAGCGGTGCCACGCTGGCATACAAGCCCGCTTGCGGCGGCAGCCCGGCCAGCAAGGCATAGGCCAGGCTTTGCGGGATGAGCATGACGGTGACGATGGACGCGGCCAGCAGGTCGCGCGACAAAGTGCTGCGGTCGTAGTGGCGCCCCCATTGCAGGGCGGGTAGGGAGGGCAAGAAAGCTTGCCAGCGGGTTGCCACTTAACCCAGCATCGCCGCTTGCGCGCGCCGCTCGGCGACTTCGAAGATGCCCATGCCGATGAGCATAAAGACCACAAACAAAGCGGCTTTGCTTTGCCCGGCGGCCATGGACACCAAAGCCGGGCCGGGGCAAAAACCCGCCAGGCCCCAGCCGGCACCAAATAAGAGAGAGCCTAGTACCAAGCGCTTGGTAATTCGCTCTTGCGTTGGCAGGCGCAAAGCGTCCCCGAAAAAGCTCAGACCTCGTTTTTTGGCCAACGAAAAAGCAAAAACTCCCACGGCAATAGCGCCACCCATGACCAGCGCCAGGGAAGGGTCCCACAGGCCGGCCAAGTCTAAAAAGCCCAGTACTTTGCCCGGATCGGTCATGCCCGAAAGCATCAGACCCAGGCCAAAGAGCAGCCCAACAAAAAATTCAGTAATACGGCGTTGCATGGCAATATCTTTCAAAAAGCGTGACGTAGCAGGTACACGGTGGCAAAGCCTGCGGCCATAAAGCTCAGGGTGGCGACCAGGGAGCGGGGCGACAAGCGCGAGAGCCCGCACACGCCATGGCCACTGGTGCAGCCCGAGCCGTAGCGCGTACCCAGGCCGACCAGCACACCAGCCAGGGCGATGACCGGCTCGCTGGCATCGATGCGCACAACCGGCAGGAGTTCGGGCGGCATCAAGGCGGCAAACACCAGAGGCGCGGCGCCCATGCCCAGCAGGAATGCCAAGCGCCAGCCCATATCGCCGGTGCGCGGAGCCAGCAGGCCGCCCAAAATGCCGCTGATCCCCAGTATCCGCCCGCTGAGTAGCACCATCATGGCCGACGCAATGCCTAGTAAAACCCCACCGCCTAGCGAGGCCCAGGGGGTGAAATGTGCCCAGTCAATAGTCATAGCGCCCCCTTGCCAGTTGCACAAAATTGGGCGTACAGCACCTCAATGAGCGCCAGAGCCTGCGGGCTGCTGAGCTGGTAGTAGATGTTTTTACCTTCGCGCCGGGTGCTGACCAGTTCTTCCTCGCGCAATACCGTCAATTGCTGTGACAAGGTCGGCTGCCCTATGCCCAGCGCCGCCTCCAATTCACCCACCCGCATTTCGCCCTGGGAAAGCTGGCACAAAATCATCAAACGGTCTGGGTTGGACAGGACTTTGAGCAGGCGACAGGCCTGCTCGGCGGCCTGCTGCATGTCCTGCAAGCTCAGAGAAACTTCATTCATCGGCGTGCTCCACAATTAATTTTTCCATAGTATATTGATTTTTAATATATCTGTAAATATACTATGACAAATTTAATTGAGGAGCTTGCCACTATGTCCACCGATTCGCTCAAACCCCAGGTGCACGGAATTTTTGACAAAGCCACTTGGACGGTGACCTACGTGGTGCACCAGGGGCCGGGCACGGCCTGCGCCATCATCGATTCGGTGCTGGACTACGACCCCCAGTCCGGCCGGACCGGACACCACTCGGCGGACAAAGTGATTGCGTATGTGCGTGAAAACAATTTGCAGACCGCCTGGATTCTGGAAACCCATGCGCATGCGGACCACCTCAGTGCCGCGCCCTACCTGAAAGCCCAACTGGGTGGCAAGACGGCAATCGGCGAGCACATCACCGCCGTGCAAAAAGTTTTCAAAGGCATCTTTAATCTGGAGCCGACTTTTGCCTGCGACGGTTCGCAGTTCGACCATTTGTTTGCCGACGGCGAAGCGATTGCGTTAGGCGATATGCACGGCCACACCCTGCTGGTGCCTGGCCACACACCGGCTTGCGTAGCCTACCGTTTTGGCGATGCGGTGTTTGTCGGCGACACCATGTTCATGCCCGACGTGGGCAGTGCGCGCTGCGATTTCCCTGGCGGCAACGCACGGCAGTTGTACGCCTCGATACAAAAAATTCTCAGCCTCCCGCCGCAAACCCGTTTGTTCATGTGCCACGACTACTCGCCAGCGGGAAGGGACGTGGCGTTTGAAACTACGGTGGCCGAGCAACGCACAAAAAACATCCACACCCACGAAGGCATTAGCGAAGACCAGTTCGTACAAATGCGCACTACGCGCGATGCCACGTTAGACATGCCGGTGCTCATCCTGCCCGCCGTGCAAATCAACATCCGCGCCGGCCAATTGCCGCCGGCCGAGGACAACGGGGTGGCCTACCTCAAGATTCCCTTGAACGCTTTGTGACCGCGATGGCGCACCAAAGCATCAACTTCGCCAACAAAAAGTAACAAAAAATAACAAAAATATAATTGCCAAATAAAAATATATTTCTAAAATCAAATCTATCCCAAAGCGGGTTCCCAACCTGCTTTTTAGCCCACCCTTGCGGTGGGCTTTTTTTTGCCTGTTGCGCCATGCAAACACAGGCGCGGGGCTACCCGTATCATCAGCGTCTGCTTGATAACTCCGAGCCCCATGATCCGCATCACTGAAATCAAACTCCCTTTGGCCGCATTGCCGGTACATGCGCCCCGCGCTGCCGACTCGCCCAGCGAAAGCGCGCAAGATCGCCTGCCTGCGGCCCATCCCTTTGAGGCGCTGCGCCAGGCGGCGGCGCATACCTTGGGAATTGCGCCGCCTGAGATTTTGGATTTACAGGTCTTCAAACGCAGTTTCGATGCGCGCAAAGCCGACATCCTGGCCGTCTTTATTGTGGATGTGCAATTGGCCCCGGCTAGCGAAGCGCGCTTATTGGCGCAGCATGCAAACCATGCGCATATCGCGGCCACCCCGGATATGGCTTACCAAGCCCCGGCCATGGCTCCTGCCCAATTACAAACTCGGCCCGTGGTCGTGGGCTTTGGGCCCTGCGGTATGTTTGCCGCTTTGCTTCTGGCGCAAATGGGCTTTAAGCCTCTGGTGCTGGAGCGTGGCCCTATGGTGCGCCAGCGCACTAGAGACACCTGGGACTTGTGGCGCAAAAACACCTTGCATGTGCAGAGCAATGTGCAGTTTGGCGAAGGCGGCGCCGGCACGTTTTCGGATGGTAAGTTGTGGAGTCAGATCCGTGACCCGCGTTACCTAGGCCGCAAAGTGATGAGCGAGTTGGTGCTGGCCGGTGCACCCCCTGAAATCTTGTACGAAGCGCATCCGCATATCGGCACCTTCAAACTGGTCAAAGTGGTGGAAAACCTGCGCGAGCGCATCGAATCGCTGGGCGGTGAAGTGCGCTTCGGGCAGCAGGTGGTAGATCTGCAATTGCAAAGCGCGCCAAAGGCTCCGGACGGTAAGCACAGCTTGGGTACATTGCAAATCTGTGATCTAGCCTCGGGGCGGGTGTATGACATCGCGGCCAGCCATGTGGTGATGGCCTTGGGCCATAGCGCGCGCGACACTTTTGCCATGTTGTACGACCGTGGCGTGGCGATGCAGGCCAAGGCATTTTCGGTGGGCTTTCGTATTGAGCATCCGCAAGGTGTCATTGACCGCGCGCGCTGGGGTCGTCATGCCGGCCACCCTTTGCTGGGCGCTGCTGATTACAAGCTGGTACACCATGCCAGCAACGGGCGTAGCGTGTACAGCTTTTGTATGTGTCCTGGCGGTACTGTGGTCGCCGCCACCAGTGAAACAGGCCGTGTGGTGACCAATGGCATGAGCCAGTATTCGCGCAATGAACGCAACGCCAATGCCGGCATCGTGGTCGGCATCGAACCCCCCGACTATCCGCAGGACGCGGCCAGCTTTATCGCCGCCTTTGGCGAGGTCGATGGCACCCGCTATGCCGCGCAAGCGCAGGGGATGCGCGATGCCAAACCCGCATCCCAACCTATGCTTGCTAGCGCGCATGCAGAGGCTGCGCATGCCTATGTGCATCCCTTGGCGGGCATGGTGCTGCAGCGAAGTTTGGAGTCGGCGGCCTATCTGCTGGGCGGCTCCAATTACCAAGCTCCGGGCCAGCGGGTAGGTGACTTTGTGGCGGGCAGGGCGTCCAGCGGCTGGGGCACGGTGACGCCCTCGTACCGCCCCGGTGTCACACCGGTGGACCTAGCGCCGAGCTTGCCCGACTATGCGATTGCCGCCATCCGCGAGGCGCTACCGGTATTTGGGCGCAAGATCAAAGGTTTTGATATGCAAGACGCTTTGCTCACCGGCGTAGAAACACGCACGTCCAGCCCCTTGAAAATGCCGCGGGGCGAGGACTTGCAAAGCAGCAATGTACGCGGCCTGTATCCAGCGGGCGAAGGGGCCAGTTATGCCGGTGGCATTTTGTCCGCCGGCGTCGATGGCATCCGCGTGGCCGAGGCCTTGGCCTTAGACCTGCTTAAAGCGCAGCGCGTCTAAACAAAGCCCGCAAGGCTAGGGCCAGCACAAATAAGCGGCCAAAAGCACAGTGCATGGCGCGCACATGCGACGGCTCAGGCGACACCTACCGACTTGGTATGCGGGCCGCGCTTAGGCTTTTTGCAATGCTGCGATACGCTCTTCAATCGGCGGATGGGTGCTGAACAGCTGGCCGATACCACCGGCAATGCCAAAGGCGGCCACGCTCTTGGGCAGTTCGCCCGGCGTCATGCCGCCTAGGCGGGCCAGCGCATTGACCATGGGTTGCTTGCGCCCCATCAATTGCGCAGCGC
>JAEMRG010000417.1 GCA_016463455.1 Rhodoferax sp. | reverse complement strand
CCGGTGAAGGGAATGCCGTCTTTTTCCATACCGCGCACCGTAGGCCAGATGACTTCTTGCATGGCCCGGGCGTGTACTTTCGGCGTAACCACCGGCGCGGGGGAGTAGGCACCCATACCGCCGGTGTTGGGACCCTGGTCGCCGTCCTGCAAACGCTTGTGGTCTTGGCTACTGGCCAAGGCCAGCACGTTGCGGCCATCGCACATGACGATAAAGCTGGCTTCTTCGCCTTGCAAAAATTCTTCAATCACCACCCGGGCCTGGCCCTCTTGCGCGCTGCCAAAAGGGTTGCCGCTGAGCATGTAGTCCAATGCTGCATGCGCCTGGCCCAGACTGGTCGCGACCACCACGCCCTTTCCGGCAGCCAGGCCATCGGCCTTGACCACGATGGGTGCGCCCATGCGCTCCACATACGCATGCGCGGCCACCGGGTCGGCAAACACCTCAAAACTTGCAGTAGGAATCCCGTGGCGCGCCATAAATGACTTCGAAAAGGCTTTAGAGCTTTCCAGTTGCGCAGCCGCCTGGGTAGGGCCGAAGATGCGCAGCCCGTGCGCGCGAAACTCATCCACCACACCTGCTGCCAAAGGGCCTTCGGGGCCGACCACGGTCAGTTCAATCTTGTGCTCTTGCGCCCACTGGCGCAGTTGCACGATGTCGGTTATCGGCAGGTTTTTGAGGCGTCTGTCCGTCGCGGTGCCGCCATTGCCAGGCGCCACGTAGACCATTTGCACTTTGGGCGACTGGGCCAGTTTCCAGGCTAGCGCGTGTTCACGGCCCCCGCCACCAATAACCAGAATATTCATAGGTCGGCGTTGTGGAAAATTTCCTGCACATCGTCCAGGTCTTCCAGCACATCGAGCAGTTTTTGCATGCGGGCGGCGTCATCGTCGCCCAGCTCCACCGCATTTTCCGCGCGCATGGTGACCACGCCTTCCGCACACACCAGGCCTATTGCATCGAGCGCGGCCTTCACCGCTTCAAAATCGCCCACCGCAGTCAAGACCTCAATCACACCGTCCTGGTGGCTGAGCACATCTTGGGCACCTGCTTCCAGGGCGACTTCCATCACGGTGTCTTCGCTGGTACCCGGCGCATAAATGAGCTGGCCGCAGTGCTTGAACTGAAACACCACCGAACCTTCGGTGCCCATATTGCCGCCATGTTTGTTCAGGGCATGGCGCACTTCTGCCACGGTACGCACGCGGTTGTCGGTCATGGTGTCAATCAGGATGGCCGCCCCGCCAATGCCGTAGCCCTCGTAGCGGATTTCCTCGTAGCTGACGCCTTCTTGGTTGCCGGTGGCTTTGTCAATGTTGTACTTGATGCGGTCGGCCGGCATATTGGCCGCTTTGGCCCGCTCGACAGCCAGCCGCAGCCGCGGGTTCATGCCCAGATCGCCGCCACTGGCGCGGGCGGCCACGGTAATTTCGCGGATGATGCGCGTCCAAATCTTGCCCCGCTTTTCGTCCTGGCGACCCTTGCGGTGCTGAATATTGGCCCATTTGCTATGTCCTGCCACGCGAAATCCTTTAAAAATTCGTTAACCT
>JAEMRG010000416.1 GCA_016463455.1 Rhodoferax sp. | reverse complement strand
CGCGCACTTTGGCGTCGGCGCTGATGTCGCTGGCGCCATAGATTTTGGTGGCGATGGCTTTCATCTTGTCCCACAAAGGCATGTCGTCTTCGTAGACAAACTTGAACCCGGTGTTTTTCTGCTCAACCTGGGCGACCACGGCACGGGCCACTTCTTCGGCGCCTGCGCCGCCATCGGCCCAATGGCGGGCCGAGAGCACCGGCACCTTCAAATAGGCCAACTTTTCTTGCAGCAATGCGAACTCGGCCGGGGTGTCCGCAGTGAACTGGTTCATGGACACCACGCAGGGCAGACCGTAATGGTTGCGAATATTGTTGACGTGGCGGTCCAAATTGGCAATGCCGCGCTCTAGCGCGGGCAGGTTCTCGGTGTTGAGTTCTTTCAGGTCGCAACCGCCGTGGTATTTGAGCGCACGGATGGTGCCCACCAGTACGACGGCTGAAGGACGCAGACCGGATTTGCGGCACTTGATATCGACAAATTTTTCAGCGCCCAAGTCGGCACCGAAACCCGCTTCGGTGACCACATAGTCGCCCAGCTTGAGCGCCATCTTGGTTGCCAGCACCGAGTTGCAACCGTGCGCGATATTGGCGAATGGGCCGCCGTGGATAAAGGCGGGGTTGTTTTCCAGCGTCTGCACTAGATTGGGCTTGAGCGCTTCGCGCAACAACACCGTCATAGCACCGTGGGCCTTAAGGTCGCGCGCGCAAACCGGCTTTTGATCGCGGGTGTAGCCGATCACGATATTGCCCAAACGCTCTTTCAAATCCTTCAGGCTGGTCGCCAGGCAGAAAATGGCCATCACTTCAGAGGCCACCACGATGTCAAAGCCGTCTTGGCGCGGATAGCCGTTGCCCGGGCCACCCAGGGACACGGTGATATCGCGTAGCGCCCGGTCGTTCATGTCCATCACGCGCTTCCAGGTGATGCGACGCACGTCAATACCCAAGGCGTTGCCGTGGTGGATGTGGTTGTCGATCAGCGCGGACAGCAGATTGTTGGCCAGGCCGATGGCGTTGAAGTCGCCTGTGAAATGCAGATTGATGTCTTCCATAGGCACCACTTGGGCCATGCCGCCGCCAGCCGCGCCGCCCTTCATGCCAAACACCGGGCCCAGGCTGGGCTCGCGCAGGCAAATAATGGTTTTCTTGCCGATGCGGTTCAGCGCATCGCCCAAGCCCACGGTGGTAGTGGTCTTGCCCTCGCCGGCCGGTGTGGGGCTGATGGCGGTGACCAAAATCAGTTTGCCGTCGGGCCGGTCGTTCAGGCTGTCCACATACTCCAAAGACACCTTGGCTTTGTAGCGGCCATAGGGATCGAGCGCATCGTCCGGAATACCGAGCCCTGCGGCGATCTGGCTGATGGGCTTCATGATGGCCTTTTGGGCGATTTCGATGTCTGAAAGCATGGGGTTCTCCATTCGTGATGCAAAAGTGCTGCGCCTGCGTCCTACAGGGGCGCGTAAGCGCTAAGCGGTGTGCGGCAATGTACGTTTGCGCTCCCGGCCGGACGGCCGGTTTAGCGACCCGCCATTGTCACGTGACGACAGG
>JAEMRG010000123.1 GCA_016463455.1 Rhodoferax sp. | reverse complement strand
ATTGGGGTCAGAGCCCGAGTTTTCCGCTGGAAAATCGGGATCTGACCCCAATTTCGCAGGCGGCTCGAACAAAGCTTCTAGTTGTTCGGGGATGACGCGCTGCATAAGGTGTTGATAAGGAGCCACGCGGCTTGGTAGGGGCGACGCATCGTCCCAAGTAAAGCTTCGATCGAGCATAAACAGTTCTTTGGCTACTTTTTCTGTCAATGCCGGTAACACCGGTGTTAACAGGACAGAAAGAAGTTTGAATCCGTGAAGCACGCGTGAGCAAATATCCTGAAGCTCATCGCGCTTGCTTTCATCCTTCGCAAGAACCCAAGGTTTAGCAGCATCGAACGAGGCGTTCAAGCCATCGGCGATCGTCATAATCTCCCGCAAAGCTTTTCCAAAGTCGCGCGCTTCATAGGCTTGCGCCGCAAGAAAAGCTGAATTACGCGCCCCATCTATAAGGTGCGCTGAGTCGCCAATAAATCCGATGTGTCCATCAAAGTTTTTAACTAAGAACCCCGCCGCCCGGCTCGCAATATTCACAAACTTGCCGATCAAATCGCTGTTCACCCGCGCCAGAAAGTCGTCTGCGTTGAAGTCGATGTCTTCATTGCGCGCCGAGAGTTTGGTTGCCAGGTAGTAGCGCAGCCACTCGGGGTTCATGCCTAGGCTTAAGTATTTGAGCGGGTCCAGGCCGGTGCCGCGGCTTTTGCTCATCTTCTCGCCGTTGTTCACCGTCAAAAAGCCGTGCACAAATACCTTGTCCGGCGCTTTGCGGCCGCTGAAATGCAGCATGGCGGGCCAGAATAAGGTGTGGAAGGTGACGATGTCTTTGCCGATGAAGTGGTACTGCTCCAAGTCGGGCTGGGCCATGTAGGCTTCGTAGTTCTGGCCGCGTTGGTCCATGAGGTTTTTCAAGGAGGCCAGGTAGCCCACCGGCGCATCCAGCCAGACATAAAAATACTTGCTCGGCGCATCCGGTATTTCAATGCCGAAGTAGGGCGCGTCGCGGCTGATGTCCCAGTCTCCCAAGCCCTCGCTGGTCGTGCCGTCCGGGTTACTGCGCACGCTAAACCATTCCTTGACTTTGTTGGCGACCTCGGGTTGTAGACGTCCATCTTGCGTCCATTTTTGCAAAAACTCCACGCAGCGCGGGTCGGACAATTTAAAGAAAAAATGCTCCGAGCTTTTCAGTTCGGGTCGCACGCCAGAAAGCACCGACACCGGGTCAATCAAATCCGTGGGCGCATAGACCGCACCGCAAACTTCGCAGTTGTCGCCGTACTGGTCTTTGGCGTGACACTTGGGGCACTCGCCTTGGATAAAGCGGTCCGGTAAAAACATGTTTTTCGCCGGGTCGAAAAACTGCTCAATAGTTTTACGCGCGATCAGCGAGCCGCCTTCGCTCTCGGGGATATCGCGCAAGTCGCAATAAATCTGGCGCGCCAGGGCGTGGTTTTCCGGGGCGTCGGTGCTGTGCCAGTTATCAAAGCTGATGTGAAAGCCGTCCAGGTAGGGCTTGCGACCCGCCGCAATATCAGCCACAAACTGCTGAGGGGTTTTGCCGGCTTTTTCAGCCGCAATCATGATGGGCGCGCCGTGCGTATCGTCCGCGCAAACAAAATTCACCTGGTGGCCCTGCATGCGTTGAAAACGCACCCAGATGTCGGCCTGGATGTACTCCATGATGTGGCCGATATGGAATTTGCCGTTGGCGTAGGGCAGGGCGGTGGTGACAAACAGTTGGCGGGGCATGGGTGGCGTGGCGCCTTTGACAGCCGCCTGTGCGTGGGAAAAGGGGACGATTTTAGTCCGGCCAGCCGAAAAAGCCGCAGATCGCGGCCCTTTGCGCCAGCGCGTCAGCACGGCCCAAGGCCATGAGTTCGCCGGTGTAGGCCGCTTCAAACAAAAGATAGCTGGCCAGGGCTGCGCCCTTAGCGTCCTGCGGTGCAGCCGAAATACCCACACCCCCGAGCAAGCTGCGCACCGCCACTGGCAAGGCGCCCACATGGCGGCTGGCGATGTCATCCAAGCGCTGGCTGGGCGCGATGACCAGCACCTCCACCGGGCGCAGGCTGCTGGCTGCGCGTGCTTGCGGAGGCACCAGTGCAATGGTTTGGTTGATGCGCCGCACCCGCTCGATATCCACCGCCAGTGCGTCCAGAAAAATACTGGACATGGCGTGCCCGGCGATTTGCGCTAGTGAGGGGTATTGGCCGCTTTGAGGCCGCTCGCTGTCATGCGGTTCGGCCATGCGTCCGGCGCCTATGACTAACACGCGTTCGGCCCCCAGCCGGATGGCCGGCGACAGGGGGGCGCTTTGGCGCATCGAGCCGTCGCCAAAATATTCTTGGTGCTGGTGCAAAGGCAAAGCCTTGGCTGGAAAGATAAAGGGTATTGCGGCCGAGGCCATCAAATGCGTGTAACTGATACCGGCGCGCACGCCAAAGCGTTGCGAGCGTTGCCACTCTTGCGCCTCCTTGGCTCCCTGAAAAAAGGTCACATGCTGGCCGGTCGTGTAGCTCGACGCACTGACCGCCAGGGCTTTGAGGTGTCCCGCTTGCAGCATATGCGGCAGACGGCCGAGCGCCACCATGTGCGCTAGCAAGTCCTCCAGTGGCGCGTTGTCCAGCAAAGAGCGCGGTTTGATGCGCCACCAGCGCGTCAGCAACCAGCCCAGCGACAGCAAGCCCAACCAGCGCGCGCCAGCGCGCAGCATGCGCAAGCCGCTGACGTGGTAAACCTGTTCGGCATGGATGTGTTGCCAGGTGTGGGCCATATGCGCCACCGCCTGATCGAAGTCATCGGCGCCGCAGGCCAATGCAGCGGCATTGATAGCACCTGCCGAAGTACCGCTCAGGATGGGGAAGGGATTGGGCCCGTGGGCCTGCCCTTGTTCGCGGCGTATGGCGGCGATGGTTTGCAGCACGCCCACCTGGTAGGCCGCTCGCGCCCCGCCGCCGCTAAGCAGCAAGGCGTTATGGGCGCTGGACTTGCTGGGTACAGGTGGTGCGGACAACATGTTCCCGATAGTAGCGACCCTCTCGCCTATCGCAAGTCCGCTGCCCGCCAAGGCCATGGGCCACAGGGCTAGACTACTCGCCTTCAGGAGAATGCAATGGCAGTGACGGAACAGGGTGTTTTGGATGCCCTCAAACAGGTAGTGGATACCAACACGGGGCGAGATTTTGTATCGACCAAGGCAGTGCGCAATGTGCAGATTGCACAAGATGCCGTGTCCTTTGACGTCGAACTGGGCTACCCAGCCAAGAGCCAGTGGGACGCCCTGCGCCTTGCTTTGACGGCCGCAGTACAAGCCTTAGATGGCGTGCAGCAGGTTTCGGTGCATTTGCACACCAAAATTGCGGCGCATTCGGTGCAGCGCGGCGTGCAACTATTGCCCGGTGTGAAAAACATTGTGGCCGTAGCCTCGGGTAAGGGCGGCGTGGGTAAAAGCACCACCGCCGTCAACCTGGCCCTGGCACTAGCCGCAGAGGGCGCCAGCGTTGGACTGCTGGATGCCGACATTTACGGCCCCAGCATCCCCATGATGATGGGCATCAGTGGCAAGCCCGACAGCGCCGATGGCAAGACCATGGAGCCCTTGGAAAACTATGGCGTGCAAGTCATGTCCATCGGCTTTTTGGTGGACCAAGACCAGGCCATGATCTGGCGCGGTCCCATGGCTACGCAGGCGTTGGAACAATTGCTGCGTCAAACCAACTGGCGCGAACTCGATTACCTGATTGTTGACATGCCACCGGGCACCGGCGATATCCAACTGACGCTTTCGCAGCGGGTGCCCATGACCGGCGCGGTGGTGGTGACCACGCCGCAGGATATTGCGCTGCTGGACGCCAAAAAAGGCATCAAGATGTTTGAAAAAGTCGGCGTGCCGATTTTGGGCATCGTAGAAAACATGGCGGTACATGTATGCAGCAACTGCAAGCATGTGGAGCATATATTCGGTGCCGATGGCGGGCGTAAGCTGGCACAGGAATACCAAATGGACTACCTAGGTGCGCTGCCTTTGGACATGCAGATCCGCTTGCAAGCTGATAGTGGCAAGCCCACGGTTGTGGCCGACTCCTTGGGCGATGTGGCAGCCATCTACATGGCCGTGGCGCGCAAAGTCGCGGTGGCGATTGCAGCCAAGAACAAAGACTTTTCGTCTAAGTTCCCTTCGATAAAAATTTCCAAAGATACCTGAGCCCGCATGGCAATAAGGCTATGAATCTACTTCCGAGTCTGCGTTATCTGGTGGCTTTGAGCGAGCACCGCCATTTTGGGCGGGCGGCGCAGGCTTGCCATATCACGCAACCGGCGCTGTCCAATGCCTTGCGGGCACTGGAGGAGGAGTTTGAGGCGGTCATCGTCAGGCGGGAGCGCAATTACGTGGGCTTTACGCCCGAGGGAGAAATTATTCTGGCCTCGGCGCAGCGTATGCTGCATGAACATGCCTTGCTGCTAGAGTCTTTAAAAGGCGATGCCCTGGCGCCGCATGGTCCGCTGCGCATTGGGGCGGTGCCCACGGCGGTGCCGGTTGCGGCGCGCTTTGCCGCGATGTTGCAGGCTCGGCAAAGCGGTATCCGGCCGATTGTCTTGTCCTTCAGCTCGGCCGAGTTGGAAAAAGGCCTGGAGACCTTGTCCTTGGACCTGGCCATGGGATACATCGACCGCATGGACTCTAAAGGCGCACGGCTTAGTGCTATTGCGCAATACACAGAACACTATTTTTTGTTGCGCCGTGCCGACAGCCCGCAAGCCGATGGTCTGCGCATCGGCCACCCCCTGACTTGGCAGCAAGCAGGTCGCTTTCCTTTGTGCTTGTTGACGCCAGAAATGCATAACCGCACGATCGTCGATGCCGCCTTGCTCCAGGCTGGGGTGCAAGTGGCTCCGGCCATGGAGACCAACTCCATCTTGGCCATGGCCTTGAGCGTGGTGCAAGGCCAGATGTGCGGGATTTTGCCTGGCGCCTTGGTCGGAGCGGTGCGCAGCGACCGTCAACTGGAAGCATTGCCTTTGGTCGAACCCGAAGTGCGCACGCCCATCGGCTTCATGTTTAACGCGCAGGTGCGACCTTCGCGTGCTATGCAAGCGGCCATGGACCTCGCGCGCGACGCGCAATGGTTGCAGCACGCTGCCATGCACAGCGGCATGTTGACTTCGCCGGTGGAGGGCTCTGCCTGAGCGCCTAGCGCGACAAAAACGGGCAATAGGGCTAGCGCCTCAAGGCCATGGTTAAAACCCATCCCAGCCGCGTGTTTTGGCGTCCTTAGCCTATAGCCAGCGCTTTCGGCGCCGATAAGACTTCATGCCACGGAAGCTCTTTCGGCCTTCATTGGAAACGCCCAAGTAAAACTCTTTGACGTCTGCATTTTCAGCTAGTGCTTTCGCCGTACCGTCCATCATGACACGGCCACTTTCTAAGATGTAGCCGTAGTCTGCGTACTTCAGGGCCACATTGGTGTTTTGTTCGGCCAGCAAAATACTGACGCCTTCTTTTTGGTTCAGATCACGAACGATTTCGAAGATTTCTGCAACGATTTGAGGCGCCAAGCCCATCGAGGGTTCGTCGAGTAGCAACATGCTCGGCTTGGCCATCATGGCGCGTCCGATGGCCACCATTTGCTGCTCACCACCCGACGTATACCCGGCCAAGCTGGTGCGTCGCGTTTTCAGGCGTGGAAAATAGGCGTAAATCCTCTCGAGTTCCTGGCGCACCTGGGCGTATTTGATCGGTCGGGCGTAGGCGCCAGTGATGAGATTGTCTTCCACGCTCAGATGACCAAAGCAGTGCCGGCCCTCCATGACCTGGACCATACCCATGTCGACCATTTCGCCAGGGGCAAGTCCCTCGGTGCGTTTACCTCGAAACTCGATAGAGCCCTTGGTCACCTCGCCTCGCTCGGAGGCTAGAAGCGTTGAAACCGATTTCAGCGTCGTGCTTTTGCCAGCGCCATTTGCCCCAAGCAAAGCAACTATTTTTCCCTGGGGCACTACAAACGAGACGCCGCGCAAAACCAATATCACGTGATCGTAGATGACCTCGATATTTTTTACCGACAAGATGGGCGGCGCCGAAGCCAAAGGCTCGGCGACGCTACTTGTCTCTAAAACCGTAGTGGGACTCACGAGCACTTGCGCGGCGTGATCTTGTTTTCGCCCGCAAACTTAGCGGCTGA
>JAEMRG010000415.1 GCA_016463455.1 Rhodoferax sp. | reverse complement strand
GCCACCAGCAAGGTGGGCACCTCTTTGCTCAGCAAGGCCAGCACTTTGGCATCGGCCTGGTTGAACATGCCCGCCTCGACCACGAACAAAATCAAGTCCACATCACCGACCGCACCCACCACGGTTTTGTTGAGCGAGCGGTTCAGCGCGTTGTTATGCCGGGTCTGGAAACCAGGTGTATCTACAAATACAAATTGCGAGACCCCACGCGTGTGCATGCCGGTGATGCGGTGGCGCGTGGTTTGTGCCTTGCGCGAGGTGATGCTGATTTTTTGCCCGACCAAGGCGTTCATCAGCGTGGATTTACCCACATTGGGTTTACCCACAATAGCGACCAAACCGCAGCGCTGACCGGCTGCGCCCTGCTCGCCCGCTTCGGCTAGGCGCGGCATAGTTTTGAGCAAACCTGCCAGCATGCTGTCCACGTCTTGCGTTGGCTGTTCTGGGGCATCAGCAGCAGGCTGAGTCGGTTTGTTTTTAGTTGGCATGCGGGGCTTTGGAGTGAAGGGTTTGCAGCATCGCGCTAGCAGCGACTTGCTCGGCGGCGCGGCGCGAGCCACCAATGCCACGCTCGACCAAGTCGAGTTGCGCGATTTCGCAGGCCACATCAAAGGTCTGCTGGTGCGCAGCGCCCAGGGTATTGACCACTTTGTAGTCGGGCAATTGCATTTTGCGCGCCTGCAGCCACTCTTGCAATTCGGTTTTGGGGTCTTTGTCGATGGCCGCCATGCCGGGGTTGACATCGAGCTTTTCGAACAAGCGTTGGACTAGGGCTTGCGCTGCGGGATATCCGGCATCCAGGTAAATCGCGCCGATAATCGCCTCCAGCGCATCGGCCAAGATGGACGGTCGCTTGGCACCGCCCGATCGCATCTCGCCATCACCTAATTTGAGCAGCGGCGACAGACCCAAATCCACAGCCAGTTTGTGCAAAGTCTCCTGCCGTACCAAATTAGCCCGCACGCGGGACAAGTCGCCTTCGGGGAGGCTTTGCAACTTGGCATAAAGAAAGTCAGACACCGCCAAGCTCAGCACGGAGTCGCCCAAAAATTCCAGGCGCTCATAGTGGTCGGAGGAAAAGCTGCGGTGCGTTAAGGCCTGCTCCAGCAGGGCCGGACGATTGAAATGGTGTTGCAGACGCTGTTGCAACTGCGCAATTTCGGGTTTCACGGTGCGCCTTTATGCCGCAGTGCTACCGGCGCGCAGCGGGCCGTTTGATTGGCTCGTCCCACCATCAATGGAAGGGCCCCACACGCTTGAGGTTGCCGAAGTTCATCCATACATAAAAAGCTTTACCGACAATATTTTTCTCCGGCACAAAGCCCCAATAACGCGAGTCCATGGAGTTGTCGCGGTTGTCGCCCATCATGAAAAAGTGGCCCTCGGGCACCTTGCAGCTTACGCCCTCGACGGTGTAATTGCAGTTGTCATAGCCGGGGAATTGCTCAGCGCCAGGTACAAAAGCAGGGCGCTGCTCGTCATTGAGTACGCGGTGCCTTTGGGTGCCAAATTTTTCCTCGTATTGCTTGAAGTAACGCATGGCGTCTTCGTCAAAAAACTCAGG
>JAEMRG010000122.1 GCA_016463455.1 Rhodoferax sp. | reverse complement strand
GACTCAAAATCCCCCGCCGCAAGGCGTGCCGGTTCGATTCCGGCCCCGGGCACCAACAATTTGTTCTAAGTTGTTGTTCCATAAGAGATTCGCAAGGTAAGGACTATCTTTTTTGGTATGACTGCGCCCAACAAAAGACGTTTCTCGCGCCCTCAAGGCTGGCGTAGTTCAGCGCGTTTATAAAAATCAACAGCTAAGTAAAAAGCCACCTATCTTTCAAGGCGGCTTGTCAAGGCTGTTTGAGACATACCTAGGTTTCCGGCAATAAAAAATGAATGTAGTTTTGCCGGAAACAGGCATTGCTCTTATAAATTGTTTCCGGCAAAATGGAGAAAGTTTACTTTTGCCGGAAACGTAATGAAGCCGCTCTCAAATCAACAACGACTTCACCTAGTCAATACTGAACAACTTTTCGAAAACTACCGGTCTGCGTTGGGCCATGCGGCGTCCTACACCTATGGCATGCGCTGGAAAACGGTGCGTAACACCGAATACCTGTTTAGGGACCGAGACCGGCGCGGTAACGGTAAGTCGCTTGGACCTAGATCGGCACAAACCGAGGAATTATTGGCGGCCTTTTGCGCCGGTCGCACCGCGGCACAGGAGCGCCTGCGACTAACCACAGAAAAAATTCATGAGCAGGCCAGACTCAACAAGGCTTTGAGACTTAATCGTGTCCCCCGAGTCGTGGCCCGAGTGCTCCGGGAACTCGACGAAGCCGGCCTGCATGACAGCTTTACCGTGATTGGGGCACTGGCCTTATACGCCTACGAAGCCGCGGCAGGCGCGCACTTTCTTCTTGAATTGCTCGCCTCTGGCGATGTCGACTTACTCTACGATGCCCGACAAAAGATGGTTGTCGTATCGGAAAAGCTAGACGGCAATGGGTTACTGGGTTTGCTCAAAAAAGCGGACAAGACGTTTGAATGTATCCGCGAAAACGGCTACCGCGCTGCCAATGCTGGCCAGTTCATGGTGGATCTCGTGATCGCCCCGCGAGGCATGCACGCCGTGGAAAACATCACGTTCTCTGAGTCGGATCTTGTTGCCGCTGAAGTGCCCGACCTACAGTGGCTGTTGAACTCTCCCAAACTCGGTACGGTCGCAATTGATGAGGATGGCTGGCCAGTGCCGATGAGGGTGCCTGACCCGCGCGCTTTTGCCTTGCACAAGGCTTGGCTCTCTGGCCTGCCCACGCGCGAACCCCTCAAAAAGCCACGCGACCTAGCCCAAGCTCGCGCAGTGGCGCAACTCGTCCAGGACCAAATGCCACAGCTTTCATTTGACAGCGCTCTGACTTCGCTGCATGGCGATGTTCGAAAAATGCTGCCTGTGCTAATCCCTTAGCTAAAACCAAGCCCCGAAAATCAGGGGATTAAGACCTTTAGTGGCTTTCCAACAGACTTCCAACGCAAACGCTATGCGGTGGCTTGTGCGTTATCACTTCGACAAGGTGGTCGGGTTTCTAGAAACATAGTTCCTATGCTAAAGAGCTACATGTAACAGACTCATAGGATTTTTTTCATGGCTACCCCTGGTGCTGTAAGGGTTCAAAAGCGGCGTTCTGCGCTACGCATGGCAGGGCTTCGTCCAGTACAAATCTGGGTGCCAGATACAAGGCGGCCAGACTTTGCGGCGGAGTGCAAACGTCAATCCCATCTAGCCTCTCAGGCTGATATGACTGACTCAGACCTGCTCGGTTTCGTGAATGAGGCATTGTCTGATCTGGAAGGCAGCGCAGCATGAACCGAGGCGAATTCGTCACCATCGCCATGCAGAGCGATTTTGGCAAGCCAAGACCTGCGCTAGTCATGGCCATGTCTGCGCGCTTGGCTAGTGGCGGCGCCTTGCAAAATTTGCGGCCACTGGGCGAGCACCGCTCGCCAGGCAAATAATTTCATCCCTGCCAAGTCAGCTTTCACAGTGCAGTTTGGCGCGCGGCCTTACTATCGCGGCTCTGTACTGTTTCATTGCGACCACACCATGCCTGTAATCACCAACATCGAAGACCTGCGCGTTCTGGCCCAAAAGCGCGTGCCGCGCATGTTTTATGACTATGCCGACTCCGGCAGCTGGACCGAGGGCACCTACCGCGCCAATAGCGAGGATTTTCAAAAAATCAAGCTGCGCCAGCGTGTGGCCGTCAACATGGAAAACCGCAGCACCGCCACCCGCATGGTGGGTGTGGATGTGAAGATGCCGGTGGCGATTGCGCCGGTGGGACTGACGGGTATGCAAAGCGCCGATGGCGAAATCAAAGCCGCGCGTGCAGCCGAAAAATTCGGCATCCCTTTTATGCTTTCGACCATGAGTATCTGCTCCATCGAAGACGTGGCGGCCCACACCACCCGCCCTTTCTGGTTTCAGCTCTACATGATGCGCGACCGCCAGGCCATGGTGAACATGATCGAGCGCACCCGCAAAGCCGGTTGCGACGCGCTGGTGCTGACCCTGGATTTGCAAGTGATAGGCCAGCGCCACAAAGACCTGAAAAACGGCCTGACGGCGCCGCCCAAGCCCACGCTGTCCACGGTGCTCAACCTGTTGACCAAGCCGCGCTGGTGCCTGGGCATGGTCGGTACACGCCGCCACAGCTTTGGTAATCTGGTCGGGCACGTCAAAGCGGTCAGCGACATGAAGTCGCTGGCGGCCTGGACCAATGAACAGTTTGACCCGCGCCTGTCTTGGGCCGATGTGGCCTGGGTGAAAGAACAATGGGGCGGCAAACTCATCCTCAAAGGCATACAAGACGTAGAAGACGCCAAGCTAGCGGTGCAAAGCGGCGCCGATGCCATCGTGGTGAGTAACCACGGGGGGCGTCAGTTAGACGGCGCGCAGTCCAGCATCGAGGCGCTGCCCGCCATCGTAGCGGCGGTGGGCGACCAGATCGAAGTTTGGATGGACGGCGGCATCCGCAGCGGGCAGGACGTACTCAAAGCCTGGGCCCTGGGCGCACGCGGCACCCTTATCGGCCGCGCCATGGTCTATGGCCTGGGCGCTATGGGCGAAGCCGGCGTGACCAAAGCCCTGCAAATCCTGCACAAAGAGCTGGACATCACCATGGCCTTTTGCGGCCACACCGATTTGCAAAACGTCGATAAATCGATTTTGCTGCCGGGTACTTTTCCTACCGCTTGATGCAAAAACATCTGATGTATTTTCATCAGATACAATGCGTTTATGCGTACGACTTTTGATCTGGACGACGATGTGCTGGCGGCGGCTAAAGCCCTGGCAAAAGCGCGCCAAACCACGGCGGGGCGGCTTATTTCAGACACCCTGCGCCGGGCTATTCAAATGGGATTGGCCGACGACCCGGCCCCCGCACCGGCTGGCGCGGCATCGCTTGGGGTGTATGGCTTCAGGCCACTGAGCCCCGCAGGCCAAAACATCGTGACCAGCGAAGCAGTGCGCAGCCTGCGCGAAGAAGCCGGCGACTGAGCATGCGCGCCCTGCTCGACACCAGCGTGCTGATTGCGCTGTTGGACGCCAACCACTTGCAACACCCGCTGTGCACGCGATGGCTTGCGACGCAGCAAGATGGCTGGGCCAGCTGCCCAATCACGCTTAATGGCTGCATCCGCATTCTCTCGCAGCCCCAATACCCCAACCGCTTGCCTATGCAAACCGTGGCCAAGGGCCTGCAAGAGGCTATGGCCCACCCCATGCACCGCTTTTGGCCGGACGAGATCAACCCCTTGGCCGCCGACACACTGGATTGGCAACGCTTGCTGCGGCCTGCCGACATCACCGATGCCTATTTGCTGGCACTGGCGGTGCACCACCAGGCTTGTCTGGTCACCTTAGACCAGGGCATTTCACTGGCCTGGGCGCACGGCGCCACCACTGCGAATTTGCGGGTCTTGGTGTGAGCCTAGCGAACTGCATCGGCCAGTGGGTGCAGCCCCTTGTGCGCGCAAGGTACAGCACCTAAATTTGGCAAGGCCTGTGACGCTGCGCCGCATCGCCCACCTGGACATGGACGCGTTTTATGCGTCGGTGGAGTTACTGCGCTACCCGCAGCTCAAAGGCTTGCCGGTGGTCATTGGTGGCGGGCGCCGCAAGATAGACGAAGACCTGATGCTGGGCGATACTAGCCGTGCTTTGCATGAAATCCCGGTGTCCGAATTTCCGCTGCTGCGCGACTACACCGGGCGCGGCGTGATCACTACCGCCACTTATGCGGCGCGCCAGTTTGGGGTGGGTTCAGCCATGGGCTTGATGAAAGCCGCCAAGCTCTGCCCGCAGGCCGTCTTGCTGCCGGTGGACTTTACGCAATACCGGCACTATTCGCAGCGCTTTAAATCCATCATCACCGACATTGCCCCGCTGATGGAAAACCGGGGGGTCGATGAGGTTTATATCGACTTCACCGACGTAGCCGGCGGCCAACGCGAAGCCGGGCGCGTGCTGGCGCGGCTGATTCAGAAGGCGATTTTTGAGGATACCGGCCTGACCTGCTCGGTGGGCGTCGCACCCAACAAGCTGCTCGCCAAGATGGCCAGCGAATTCAATAAACCCAATGGCATCTCCATCGTTTTAGAAGACGATTTGCAGCCCCTGGTCTGGCCGCTGGCCTGCCGCAAAATCAATGGCATTGGCCCCAAAGCAGATGCCAAGCTTAAAAGCCATGGCATTGAAACTATTGGGCAGTTGGCGCAGCGGGACCCGGCATGGCTGGTGCAAACCTTTGGCAACAAAACCGGCACCTGGCTGCATGAGGCCGCCTGGGGCCGCGACAGCCGCCCGGTAGTCACCGAAAGCGAGCCGGTCAGCATGAGCCGTGAAACCACTTTCGATCGGGATCTGGATGCGGTGCGCGACCGTGCCGAGTTGGGCGCCGTGTTCACCCGCTTGTGCGAACAAGTCGCCGCTGATCTGCAACGCAAGGGCTATGTCGGCAGAACCATAGGCATCAAGCTGCGCTATGCCGATTTCCAAATTGCCACGCGCGACCTCACCCTGCCGCAATACACCGCCGACCCTATCGAAATCCGCCGCGCAGCGGGCTTGTGCCTTAAGCGCGCACCGCTGCAAAAGCGCTTGCGTCTCCTCGGTGTCAGGGTCGGCTCGGTGCTGGGCGCCGAGGACGCTAAGCTACTACCCACCGAACCGGAGACCTCCAATGAGCGCAATGCATTGCTTTTCCCTGACGATTGAAAACCACATCGCCCATTTGGTGCTCAATCGCGCCGAGGCCCTGAACACCATGGGGCCGCGCTTTTGGGGCGAGTTAGACACCGTGCTCACCGATCTGCACAAAAACAGCGCCGCCCGTGCGCTGGTCATCAGCAGCACTGGCAAACATTTCAGCGCCGGTATGGCGCTAGACGCATTCGCCGGCTCCGTGCAGATGGACGATCAATCACCCGAAGGCCGGGCCGCGATTTTTGATAGCTTGAGCGCCATGCAGGCCACCTTCACCAAACTGGAGACGCTGCGCATTCCCGTGATTGCGGCTTTGCAAGGCGGTGTCATTGGCGGCGCGGTGGACATGGTGACCGCCTGCTGTATTCGCTACGGCAGCAAAGACGCGTTTTTCTGCATCCAGGAAATCAATATCGGCATGGTGGCCGATGTCGGCACCTTGCAGCGCCTGCCCAAGCTGGTGCCGCTAGCGGTGGTCAAAGAACTGGCCTACACCGGAAGACGCATGGGCGCTGACAAGGCGCTGGGCTACGGCTTGCTCAACGCGGTGTTTGACACCCACGAACAAACGGTGCAAGCGGCCTTGGAGTGCGCGGCGGAAATCGCGAGCAAACCGCCCGTTGCCATTTGGGGAACCAAGCAAGCGGTGCACTATGCGCGCGATCACACCGTCGATGAAGCGCTCAAGCAAATGGGCTGGCTGCAAGCAGCGATCTGGAGCAACCGCCATGTGGGCGAAGCGGTAACGGCGTTTCAAGGCAAACGCACCGGCAAGTACCCGGACCTGGCAGAGCTCAAGTCCTTCACCGATTTAGCCTGAGCGCGCTTACTGCCGCGCTGTGCGCGTATTGGCCGGTGGCTTTTGCGGATGGCTGGTACGAAACGGATTGATGTCCAGGCCACCGCGACGGGTGTAGCGGGCATAGACCGATAGCTTGATCGGTTTGCAGCGCGCCCAAATGTCGGTGAAGATGCGCTCCACGCACTGCTCATGAAATTCATTGTGGTTGCGAAAACTCACCAAGTACTGGAGCAGACCTTCTTGGTCGATAGCATC
>JAEMRG010000121.1 GCA_016463455.1 Rhodoferax sp. | reverse complement strand
GTTCAAAGTTGTAGGTGGACTGCTCCACTTCGTTTTGCTTGTACACATCGCCATACGTCATGTCGGCGGTCCATTGCAAGTTATAGACATTGTCCACCCCTTGCAAATACATGGCCAGGCGCTCCAGGCCGTAGGTAATTTCTCCGGTGACCGGCTTGCAGTCGATGCCACCTACTTGCTGGAAATAGGTGAACTGCGTCACCTCCATGCCATTGAGCCAGACTTCCCAGCCTAGGCCCCAGGCGCCCAAGGTGGGGTTTTCCCAATCGTCTTCCACAAAGCGGATGTCGTTTTGTTTCAGGTCAAAGCCCAGCGCCTTTAGGGAACCGAGGTACAAGTCCAAAATATTGGCCGGGGCTGGTTTCATCACCACCTGATACTGGTAGTAGTGCTGCAAGCGGTTGGGGTTTTCGCCGTAGCGCCCATCTTTAGGACGACGGCTGGGTTGCACATAGGCGGCCTTCCAGGGCTCGGGGCCGATGGCGCGTAAAAACGTAGCGGTGTGCGAGGTGCCGGCACCAACTTCCATATCGTAAGGTTGCAAGAGGGCGCAGCCTTGCTGGTCCCAATAGGACTGCAAGGTCAGAATAATTTGCTGGAATGTCAACATGAAGTGGTTGGGGCGCGGCAGGCGTGCCGTCGGTTGGGCTGCTTACAAGGGCTTGTAGCGTACGCTTTCAATTTTACGGGCCAATGCTTTGTGCGTGGTCGCGCTAAGATTTGACGCTTTAGGCACTGCGTCGGCGTGCGATTGCGGCCCATGCCAAGGCGGTCAAGCCAGTCAGCCACAAGGGCCACAAGCCCCAACGCGCGGCCCAGCGGGCAAAGGGCGTTAGCCCCGAGCGGCCTTGCACTTGCCCTTGCAAAACACCTGCTGGGCCATAGGGCAATTGCGCTTGCACCACGCCGGTGTGCGCGATGATGGCGGTGGCGCCGGTATTGGTGGAGCGCAGCACCGGCAATCCAAATTCCAAAGCCCGCATGCGCGCGATGCTCAGGTGTTGGTAGATCGCCAGACCATCACCAAACCAGGCCAGATTGCTGACATTGACCAACGCCGTAGGTGCACTGGCCGGATCTATAAAACGCGTGGCCAACTCTTCTCCAAACAAGTCTTCATAGCAAATATGCACCGCCAGCCTTTGCCCGGACATCGCAAATGAGGCCTGACCCAGTGGGCCGCGGTTGAAGTCGCCCAAGGGGATGTGCATCAAGTTGGTAAACCAGCGAAACAAGGGCGGGATGAATTCGCCAAAGGGCACCAGGTGGTGCTTGTCGTAGCGCTGGATTTGCGCTTGGCCTGGCATCAAGCCGATAACCGAGTTGGAGTAGCCCTGCTGGCTATCGCCTAGTGGAATACCAAAAATGGCCGCATGGCCGTTTCCCCGCAAGCCGCTGCTCAAACGCTCCCAATAGCCTTCGGGCAAATCCTGGGGCAGCAAGGGAACGGCGGTTTCAGGTGCGACCACCAGATCACTGTTGGCGCCCAGCAACTGCGCTTCGTACCACTTAAGCGCCTGGGGCACGCCGCTGGCTTGTTCAAACTTTTGATCCTGCGCGATACCGCCTTGCAAAAGCGTGACGCTAAAGCTGCCGGCATCGCGCGTCCACTGGTTCCAAGCCGCCGGAATCAGCAGGGGCGCGATCAGCAGCGCCAAGGCCGCCAGCAAAGCTGCCGTGCCCGAAGGGAGCACCCCGCCAGGCACGCGCCGACCCATGGCGCGCATCAGCGCCTGCGCCAAAGCCATGCCGATAAACCCGGTCACTGCGCCCATGCCGTAGGAGCCCAGCCAAGGCGCGAAGAAGGACAAGGGGCCATCGACATGCGCATAGCCACCCGCGCCCCAGCCAAAGCCGGTAAGCCAGGTGCCGCGCGCCAGCTCGGCCATCATCCACACCAAGCCGAACAGGAGCGCGCCGGAAAGCGCGCCCCGCTGCGCCAGGCGCCACCAAAGAGCCCCGGCAAACGCAAAATAAAGGGCCAGCGCGCCTGCGAGCAACCACTCGGCCAGCGCAGCCAGCGGCGCGGGCATGCCGCCATAGGTGTGCATAGCGGTAAACAGCCAGCCGAAAGTACAGCCTAAATACACGGTAGTAAACACCCAGGCACGCAGCGCGGCTTGCCCTGCCGAGCTGGCGCCCAAAAGAGCGCCGGCCAATAGCGCCATGGACAGCAATTGCAGCGGCCATTGCGGCTGGCCATAGTCCAGCACAAAGTGCAAAGGCCAGGCCACACCGGCTGTGTGCAGCATGCCCGCCAGCACAGGCATAGCAAGCTGCACGGGCAGGCGCATCACGGCTTGGCGTGCGTAGTCAGCGGTGACACTTTGAACCAACGCACTGCGCCGCCGCGCGTATGCAGCACCACAAACTGCAAGCCCAGCATGGTGTGGCGCTCGCCGCGCTGGGGCACATGGCCCATTTCGTGGGCCACCAGGCCGCCTATGGTGTCAAAGTCGTCGGCGTCTTCGCGCGCCAACAAATCCACGCCGAAGGCGCTGCTCACGCGCTCCAGTGTGGCATCGCCGTTAACCCTAAATGAGCGGTCGGGCAACGCAAACACATCGCCTTCGTCGTCGTCGATATCGAATTCATCTTCGATCTCGCCGACGATTTGCTCCAGCACGTCCTCGATGGTGATCAGGCCTGCCACACGGCCGAACTCGTCGATCACGATGGCCAGGTGGTTGCGGTTGCCTTTGAAGTCGCGCAGCAAGTCGTTCAGGCCCTTGGTCTCGGGCACAAACACCGCCGGGCGCAAGAGCGCACGGATATTGAGCTCGGGGGCGCGCTGGAGTTTGAGCAAGTCCTTAGCCATCAGGATGCCGATGATGTTTTCCCGCTCACCTTCGAAGACCGGAAAGCGCGAGTGCGCGGTGTCGATCACGGTGTGCAGTAACTCGTCCATGGGCGACTGGATGTCCAGCAAGTCCATGCGCGTGGCCGCCACCATCACGTCGCCGGCGGTCATGTCGGCCATGCGGATCACGCCTTCGAGCATGGCGCGGGACTGGGCGCCTATGATTTTGTTGTCCTCGGCCTCGGCCAAGGTCTCCATCAGCTCCTCAGCCGAGTCCGGGCCGGGGTGCAGGAACTCTGCCAGGCGCTGCAGAAAAGTTCGCTTGTCTTCTTTGTCGTGGGATGGCGCGGGGTGGGGGTCGGACACTGGCGTGGGGCAAAGCTGCCGTTTTTGCGAAGCCTCAAGGATAGCCCATTGCCAAGGCAGCGGGATACGGCAACTTACCCAGACAAACCCTAGGAGCCGGAACTGCCGCTGGCATCCCGAATCGCCTGCCGCGTTTCCTGGATGCCGGCCAACAAGGCCCAGAAATGGCGGGCCTGCGATTTGAGCTGGTAATCGGTGTCGGCCATCTGCGCATCCACCGCCTCGTGCCAATGCGATTGCAGGGTGGGCGAAGGCAATGTCAGGTAGGCCTCGGACTCCGAGCCCAGGCGCTCCACGGCGGCGCCTGCGCGCCGGGCGATATGCAGCATGGCGGTGTTTTGGCTCAGGGCGTGGATGAACATGAGCGAGATATGGTCGTTGCGCGCATGCAGCACCGCGCGCTCGAACAGCTCGGTACCAAAACCGCGCCCGCGCCAGGCCGGCAGCACGGACACGCCAAACTCAGCACAGCTGGCCGCCTGCGGTTCTTGCATGTAGGCCAGATGCGCCACGGCAATCAGGCAGAGCTTGCGGTTGTAAATGCCAAACACGCGGTCACGCCCAAAGTCCAGGGTGGCGACATAGTGCTCGATTTGGGCGTCCTTCGCAGCGTAGCCAAAGCGCAGGTAGCGGTCCGGCCCGCTCAGCGCTAATAAGTGGGTCTGCACATCTGGGCGATCCCGCAGGTGCAACTCGCGCACCGGTACAAAGCCCTCATGCCCCTGCGTACTGGTCTTGGCACTGAACGCCAACAGCGCAAACTGCCACGGCGCCAGCAATTTGGCGAGAAACCAGTAAAACCCGGAAGTGATGGCGTGCATGGCTTGCACTATAAGGGTTTTCCCTAGGTTACGCGGGTTTTGCGATAAATGGCATGCATTTATCGCGGCCAAATACACACTTGTGTACATCTATAATTTCCATTTTCAGGATTTTGGATTAGCATACACACAATGTACATCCATTAGAGGGCTAGCAATGCAGGCAACCAAGGCTTTCAAAAACGGGAACTCACAAGCCATCCGCATACCCGCCGCGCTGGCCTACGAGCGCACAGATATCGACCTGGAAATCGAGCGACTTGGCGATGAAATACGCATCCGCCCGGCGCGGCGCTCTTTGTCTGGCGTGCTGACTAAGTTCGCCGCTTTTTCGCCCGACTTTATGCAGGGTGGCCGCGAAGACCAAGAACAAGTGGAAAGAGAGGCGCTTTGATGGCGCTCTACATGCTCGATACCAATATGTGTATCTACCTCATGAAGAATCAGCCGCCTGAGGTGGCTGAACGCTTTGCACAGTGCCAGGTCGGGGATGTGCTGATATCGGCCATTACCCACGCGGAGTTGGAATATGGCGTCGCCGCAGCGGCAGACCCCGCGCGGGAGCGTATAAATCTGTCCAGTTTGGTACAGGACATTGTGGTGGCACCCTTTGACAGCGCCGCCGCCCAGGCCTGTGGCCCGATCCGCCTGGCAACCCGGGACTCCAAAAAAGACCACCTCGACAAACTGATAGCCGCGCACGCGGTTTCGCTAGGCGCCATTGTGGTGACCAACAACACGAGCGACTTTGGCAAATATCCTAGCTTGAAGGTGGAAAATTGGCTCAGGGTCAAGAGCCAAGACGCAGCGCATTGACCACCTGTTCGATCGTTTAAGTAAGTCCCTTTACCCGCCAACGCAGAGCTGTGAAAAATCTTACGCCGGCAAAAACCCCTCGATCGACAAATAGCGCTCGCCGGTGTCGTAATTAAAACCCAGCACCTTGGCGCCAGCGGGTAGTTCGGGCAGCTTTTGGGCAATCGCGGCCAGGGTGGCGCCGCTGCTGATGCCGACCAAAATGCCTTCTTGCGCGGCGCTACGCCGGGCCATTTCGCGGGAGGCTTCGGCTTCTACCTGGATCACGCCGTCGAGCAAATCGGTGTGCAGGTTTTTCGGGATGAATCCTGCGCCAATGCCTTGAATGGGGTGTGGCGAGGGGGCGCCGCCGGAAATGACCGGGCTTTGCGTCGGCTCGACCGCAAACACCTTCAGGCCCGGCCACTTGGCTTTTAGCACTTGCGCCACGCCGGTAATGTGGCCGCCGGTGCCTACGCCGGTGATGATGGCGTCCAGCCCCTCGGGAAAGTCGGCCAGGATTTCCAGCGCGGTGGTGCGGACGTGGACTTCTACATTAGCCGGGTTTTCAAACTGCTGCGGCATCCAGGCGCCGGGCGTGGCATCGACCAGTTCCTGCGCGCGGGCGATGGCGCCCTTCATGCCTTTTTCGCGCGGCGTCAGGTCAAAGCTGGCGCCATAGGCCAGCATGAGGCGACGCCGCTCGATGGACATGCTGTCGGGCATCACCAGAATCAATTTGTAGCCTTTGACGGCTGCCACCATGGCCAGGCCGACGCCGGTGTTGCCCGAGGTGGGCTCGATGATGGTGCCGCCAGGCTGCAACACGCCGGACTTTTCCGCATCCTCCACCATGGCCAGTGCAATGCGGTCCTTGATCGAGCCGCCGGGGTTGCTGCGCTCGGACTTGATCCAGACCTGCGCATCCGGCCCGAACAGGCGGTTGATGCGGACGTGCGGCGTGTTGCCAATGGTGTGCAGAATGTTGTCGGCTTTCATGGTGTCTTTCGGTAGGGGGTGATCGCAGCGGGCGCGGAGGCCTGCGCGTGGCTGCTATTTTGGAGCAGATTAGGCTGCTTGTTGCTTATATGGATATGCCAAGGCCGATAATCCAGGCCGTGAAGCCCGCCAGACCACCGCTGGTGCAATTTTGGAAACAAAGCACTGGAGGAACGTCCGGACTGCACAGGGCAGCGTAGCAGCTAACGGCTGTCCACTGAAACCCGCGCCCGCAAGGGGGCGGCATAAGGTGAGGATCAGAGCAACAGAGACGAGTCGCTGCGGGGCAACCCGCAGCGGGTGAAACGGGCAATCTCTACGCGCAGCAATACCAAGTAGGCCAACGTTGACGGGGCCCCCTGAGTTGGCGGGTAGGTAGCACCGAGCTTTTGAGTGATCAAAGGCCCAGAGTAATGGTGGTCACATGCCGGGGCAACCCGGCGTGCACAGAATCCGGCTTATCGGTGGGCTTCACACTTTTT
>JAEMRG010000120.1 GCA_016463455.1 Rhodoferax sp. | reverse complement strand
TGGGCTGCCACTCCATCGTGGGCTACCAGGCTAGCTTCCCCGAGGTGCATAAGGTCCCCATGATTGCCGGCCAGGGTGAAAAATACATTGTTGCTTCCCTAAACGCCTACAAAAAAGGCGAGCGCAAGCACCCCACTATGCGCGGTATTGCGGTCACCCTCAAGGACCAGGACATCGCTGATTTGGCAGCCTACTTCAGCGCTTTAGGCGTGGATGCGAATGCCAAACCCTTGGGAAAAGCTGCTGGTGGCAGCTCTGCCGGTGAAGCCCTGATAGCCAAAGGCGCTTGCGCTTCCTGCCATGGCGAAAGCCTGAGCAAGCCGATTGACCCCAGCTATCCCTTGATCGCCGGTCAGTACAACGACTACCTGTTTGTAGCGCTCAAGTCCTATAAATCCGAAGCCAACTCCCAATTGGGCCGCGGCAACGCCATCATGGCAGGCGTGGCCAAACAGTTCTCCAATGCCGAACTCAAAGAAATGGCCAATTACGTGGGCAGCTTGCCTGGCGCGCTCAAAACCGTGCCTCAAGCCCGCTTTCGTTAAACCCTAGCGTTCTGACAAAAAAACCGCCTTAGGGCGGTTTTTTGCGCTCAGTCGCGGGTGGCGTGGCGTTGCACGCAGTCGATGTAGGCCGGCCCATCGGGCGGCCGCCCGGCACGCTGGCTTTCCCACAACATGGTGCCCAGACAATCCATGGCTTCGTGGTGGGCTGTGTGCAGCGACTGCCGCTTGTGCGTCAGCAGTTCCACCGCCTGGCGTATGCCGCGCGGCTGGTCAATACTGCATTGCTCGCTGATGGACAAGTGCATAGACAAATGCAAAAACGGATTGGTCTGCCCGCTGCCCTCGGGGTAAACGCGGGTGATGGCGGCTTCTAGGTCCTGAAAATCCGCGTGGTATTCGGGATGCTCCGCAATCCATTGGCCGGCCAGGGTTTCCATGGCGTCCATGGGCTTTGCGCTGCGGGCTTTGGCGTACACCGAGCAAAAAAAACGGCGCACATCCTCTTGAGAGGGGTTGAACATAGGGCAAGGTTACCATGGGCGTTTTAGCCCGCGAAGGGCCTATGCACCCCCATGTTTGACGCCTGGCCCCTGATTACCGACCCATTTTTTTATGCTGTGGCCATTCCGGCAGTCTTGCTTTTGGGTGTGAGCAAAAGTGGTTTCGGTTCGGGCTTTGGGTCTTTGGCGGTGCCGATGATGGCCTTGTCCGTTACGGTAGCCGAGGCGGCCGCGATTTTGATGCCGCTGCTCCTGGTGATGGACGTGCTGGGCAGCGCGGCTTTTCGCAAAGACTTTGACCCGGTGCTGCTGCGCCGCATCCTGCCATTTGGCGTGCTGGGCATTGTGCTGGGTGCCTTGTTGTTCAAGCTGGTGCCACCGCACGCGGTGTCGGCGGTGGTGGGCTTAGTGACCCTGGCCTTCCTAGCCCAACGCCTTTTTTGGAAAGCCTCAAGCGTGGCTACGCCACCGGTGTGGTTGGGCCGCTTGTTGTCGGCCATCTCGGGATTTACCAGCTTTGTGGCCCACGCTGGCGGACCGCCTATCAACGCTTATTTCATAGGCCTGCGCATTAGGCCAGTGACTTTTGCCGCCACCATGTCGTTTTTCTTTTTCGTGCTCAATTTGTGTAAATGGATTCCCTACGCCTACCTGGGCCTGCTCGATCTGCGCAATATGGCCACTGCCCTGGTATTGCTGCCGCTGGCGCCCGTAGGCGTATGGAGCGGTGTGCGCCTGGCGCGCCATGTCAGTCAAGTTGTGTTTTACCGCCTGGTGTACGCCGGCATGTTGCTTACCGGTATCAAACTGGTCTGGGACGGATTTGCCTGAGCGCTTGAGTGCGGGGGTGCGCCTGGTGCAAAATTGCAATTCTCGCGATGCCAAGGCACTCCATAATGCCTGCCACCCCTTGGCCAGCAAACCCATCGCAAAAAGGTAACACCGTATGACTCGTATTGCCATTGCCAACCCCAAAGGCGGGGTTGGAAAGTCCACTTTGTCCACCCATGTTGCGGGCTACCTGGCCTCGCGCGGCTACTCCGTCATGCTTGGCGACGCGGATGTCCAGCACTCCGCGCGTCTGTGGCTGTCGCTGCGCCCGCCATCGGCCAAGCCGATTGGCTATTGGGACGTGGACCCGGAAGAATTCAGCAAACCGCCCAAGGGCGCGGACCACTATGTGCTCGACACCCCTGCGGCCTTGGCGGGCAGGCAACTCAAAGACGTGCTCAAGTGGGCCGACAAAGTGCTGGTGCCCTTGCAGGCCAGTATTTTTGATATCTATGCCACGCGCAGGTTTCTCGATGAATTGGCCGCCAGCCGCCATGCCGACAACATGGATGTGGGCATCGTGGCCATGCGGGTGGACGAGCGCACGCTGTCGGCGGAGCAATTGTCGGCGTTTGTCCAATCGCTCAATTTGCCCAAAGTCGGCACGCTGCGCGATACCCAAAATTATGTGCACTTGGCCGCCAATGGGCTCACGGTGTTTGATGTGCAGACCAGCCGCATGGAACTAGACCGCGAGCAATGGAAGTCCATTGGCAAGTGGCTAGAGGCTTGATGGACTGTTAGTGTCTTTTTTGGAAAAAGCGTTTTCTATGAGAAATTTTGAAAATTTACAGCAGCTGGCAGCCCTGGCCGGGGAGCCAATAGCCACCAGCGATTGGGTCACCATCACGCAAGAGCAGATCAACCAGTTCGCCCAGGCGACCGGTGATCACCAGTGGATTCATGTAGACCCGGTGCGCGCCCAGGCCGGCCCTTTTGGCGCGCCCATTGCCCATGGTTTTTTGACGCTGTCGCTGCTGCCCCTGTTTTTTGCATCGGCTATGCACATCGACCAGGTGCGCATGGGCGTCAATTACGGCCTTAACCGGGTGCGTTTTATCGGCCCGGTGCCAGTGGGCAGCCGTTTGCGGGCCCATATTAAGTTGCTGGTGGCGGATGCCATCGACCAAGGCGGTTACCAATTTACCTGGGAAGTGACAACCGAGTGCGAAGGCGCCGCCAAGCCGGTGTGTGTGGCCGAATCGATTTCCCGCCTCTACGGCTGAACCCCGGTAAAACCCAGCTGTCGCCAGGCTTCAAACACGGTTACCGCCACCGCGTTGGACAGGTTCAGGCTGCGCTGGCCCGCTTGCATAGGCAGCTTTAGCCATTGACTGGAGTCAAAGCTCGCGCGCACTGTCTCCGGCAGGCCTGCGGTTTCTGAGCCGAACACCAGCCAGTCACCTTCGGCAAACTGCACCGCATAAGGGCTGCGCCTGCCGCGCGTGGTCAGCGCGAACATGCGCTTGGGCTCAGGGCTTGTGGCATCGATAAAGGCCTGCCAACTGGCGTGTTTTTGGACGCTGGCGTACTCGTGGTAGTCCAGGCCGGCGCGGCGCATATGTTTGTCGTCCATGGAAAACCCTAGCGGCTCGATCAGGTGCAGGCTGCAACCGGTATTGGCAGCTAGGCGGATCACATTGCCGGTGTTGGGCGGGATTTCCGGATGTACCAAAACGATATGCAGCATGCCCGCATTGTCGCGCGGCCCCAAGGGGCTGGAGCCGCTCTTATTACGAGGTTTCGGCGCGGGCGAAGACCAGCGCGGTGACGCGGCGCACCCCTGCCTGGCGCAAGGGCAAAGCGGCAGCGCGCAAAGAGGCTCCGCTGGTCATCACGTCGTCCACCAACAGCACGTCTTTCCCTTCTAGGTCGCGCTGGCGCAGCGGGTCGATAGCGAAGGCCTTGGCTACATTGGCGAGCCTTTCTTTGCCTGCCAGACTGCTCTGCGCCGGGGTATCGCGAATGCGCAAGAGCCACTGGGCGCGTGCCTTGGCGGGCGACAGGGCCTGGGCCAGTAGCCAGGCCTGGTTAAAGCCCCGGCTTTGCAGTCTTTGCTTTGAAAGCGGCATGGGCAGCACCCAGTGGGCAGCGTCCAGCGCCGGTTCCACCCAGGGGGCGCTGCGCATGAGTACCGCTAAATTGCGTGCCCAGGCCGGCTGCGCCCGAAATTTAAATTCCTGCACCACATCCGCCCAGGGATAGCCATAGCTGACGGCGGCCAGAGCCGCATCCAGCGGGCTGGGCGCTGCCAGGCAGGCAGCACAGGGCGTATCAGCATCGGCAACCACCAGTGCACAACGCTTGCAGCGTGGCCTGGGCTGGGCAAAAAGTCCGATGCAGGCCTCGCACAAGGGCTGGCCGGGCCAGGCATGGCAGACCGCGCAGCGGCTCGGCAGGCGCGCCGCCAGCCCGTTAAGCAAGGCAATAAACATGCTGCCAATATACTGCCGCCAAGCCGGATCGGGCCTTGGCGCCGCTCCCTTATCCAGCGGGCTGTCTGCTTATTTATCTGGCCTCGTCTGCTCCCCCGCCCCCTTTTTTTCCGCTTGATGACCAACCAACGCCCACCCACCATCGATGCCCAAGCTGCAAGGCGCTGGGCTGCATGGCCTTTGGCTGCTGCGAAGGGATTAACGGGCCAACCAGCATCGCCCTGGCTGCACGAGGAGGTGGCGCGGCGCATGGAGGACCGGTTGCAATGGATGCTTAAGCAGCCGCGCAGCTGGCTGCATTGGCAGGTACTGCGCGGCGGAATCGAGGCGCACGCGCTGTTGCGCCGGCGTTACCCTGCGGCTACCAGTTTTGTGCAACAGGAGCCGCCACAAGCCTTGGCGCTGGCCCGCGCAGCCCTGCGCCCGCCCTGGTGGTCGGCCCAGCGATGGAGAAACCCGACGCGCTTTGAGGCGCCCGCCGCGCCCGTGGACTTGCTCTGGGCCAATATGGCTTTGCACATGAGCCCGGACCCGCAAGCCTTGATCCAGCGCTGGCACGACCTGGTGCAAACCGATGGTTTTTTGATGTTTTCCTGCTTGGGCCCGGACACCTTGCGTGAATTGCGGGACTTGTATGCCCTCCAGGGCTGGCCTGCCCCGGCCCATGCATTTACCGATATGCACGATTGGGGCGATATGTTGGTGCAGGCCGGTTTTGCAGAGCCGGTGATGGATATGGAGCGCATTACCCTGTCTTTTTCCTCGCCTGCGACGCTTTTGGCCGAGTTGCGCGGTCTGGGCCGCAATTTGCACCCCCAGCGCTTTGTCGCTTTGCGGGGGCATGCCTGGCGCGCCGCTTTGCACCATGCCATTGCCGCCGGGCTTGCTGACCCCGCCCAGAGTGGGCGATTAAGCCTGACTTTTGAAATTATTTACGGCCATGCCTTTAAACCTGCGCCGCGCATGGCGGTTCAGGCGCGAACCCTGATCCCCTTGGAGCAGATGCGGGAAAGCTTGCGCGCCCAAAAGCTCCAATGAGCCAGGGAAGGCCTCGGGAAGTCCTTTGGGCACTCGGTTGCATGGGGGGCCACAAGTCTTGCGTCACAGAGGCATGGAATACAATTAAAAGGTTTGATTGACCCTATTTTTATCCTTTTGCGGCCCTGCTGTGGGTGCCGCGCCAACAACTTCTAAATGGTGTGAGCTTCAGTTATTCCCTCGATGCCGATGCGAAAAATCCTCGTTTTGAGTGGGTTTTGCGGCGCCATGCGCCCTTATCGCCAGCGCAAATGCTGGTAGTTTTTGCTTCGCTGAGTCTGGTTTCTTTGTGCATCGGCTTGTTCTTTTGGCTGCAGGGGGCCTTGCTGGTGCTGCCTTTCGCGGCCTTGGAGACGGTGGCAGTCGGTATTTGTTTTTTGATTTTTTCCAGGCATGTGCTCGATCAGGAGCGCATTGTGGTGGACGGATCTCAGGTGGTGGTGGAGCATGAAGCTGCTGGCGTGCGTGAGCGGGCACAGTTCCACCGGCAATGGGTCAGGATCGAGCCACTGGGTGGTGAGCACTCGCTTATCGCAGTGTCGGGCCAGGGCAAGTCCATACAGGTGGGGCGCTATGTGCGTCCCGAGCGGCGTGAGGCGCTAGCGCAAGAATTGCGCCGCGCTGTCCGCATGGGCCAAAGCGCCGTGTAAGCCCCGTGACATAGTAATTTTGCAAACTTAGAGGCATTGAAAGTGAAAACGATGAAGAGTATTTGGAATAAAGCAGCCTCACCGTTGGCGATAGCAGGCGGGTGGTTTGGTACGGGCTCCCTGAGCCTGGCCGCAACCGTCAATGACCTGCCCGGTGGACCCGCGGTACTTCAGTTGAACCTGCCTCCCGCGGTGACTGCCATCGCGCGTGAGCAGCAATGGTTGCACTGGTTCATGCTGATTCTTTGCTCAGTGATTTTTGTCGCGGTGTTTGCGGTGATGTTTTATTCCATCTGGAAACACCGCA
>JAEMRG010000414.1 GCA_016463455.1 Rhodoferax sp. | reverse complement strand
GCAGAAAAGCTGGAGAAGGTGGTCAAAGCGCCCAAGAATCCGGTGATCAAGGCCAGACGCCAGGCCGGGTCGAGTTCGGGCATGGCTTGGAATACAGCGACCGCCACACCGACCAAGTAGCCGCCGATCAGGTTGGCAGCCAAGGTGCCTAGGGGCAGGGCGGTGCCCGGCAGTACGCTAGGGTTCAGCCAGAGCCCGAGTTGCCAACGTGCCAAAGCGCCAGCGCAGGCACCTATGCAAATCGGGATGGCGGGATTCATAGCGCTATTGTGGCGCAGCGGCGCGGTATCACTGGGGCTTAAGGCGCATCCTCGCCCGCCAGGTTTTTGCCGTTGATGCGCAAACCGGCCTCGGACAATTTAGCAGCCTGGCTCGGTTTGATGCCTTTGACGCGGCGCATCAGGTCTGCCCAGTCTTTAAACAGGCCTTGCGCGCGCGCCTCGAGGATGCGGGCGGTGCTGGCGGGCCCCAGGCCTTTGACGCTGTCGAGTTCGGCCTCGGTGGCCTGGTTGATTTCGGTGGCCAGGCACACGCTAAGGCAGGCCGAACCCAGCCACAGGGCAGTGGCGCGCAAGCTGAAGGCCGGGGCGCTGCGCATGGGCTTACTTCGCTTGCGCCAGCCACTGCACGTAGCGGGACACGCCGGTTTGCACATCCGCAAAGGCATGCGCGCAGCCAGCACCGCGCAAGGCGCCCAAGTCCGCTTCGGTAAAGCACTGGTATTTGCCGCGCAAAGCATCCGGGAAGGCGATGTACTGCAACAAGCCGTGCGCCACGATGTCTTGCAAGGCCAAAGGCGCATGCCCCTCCTGCGCGCGCAAGGTATTCACGACGGCGCAGGCCACCTCGTTAAAGCTTTGCGCCCGCCCGGAGCCGAGGTTGAAGATGCCGTTTTTTTCGGGATGGTCGAAGAACCAGAGATTGACGGCGACCACGTCATCGACGAACACAAAGTCACGCATTTGCTCGCCCGCCGCATAGCCACCGTAGTCGGCGAATAATTTGACAGCGCCTTCTTTTTTGAATTGGTGGAACTGGTGGTAGGCCACGCTGGCCATGCGGCCTTTGTGTTGCTCATGCGGGCCATACACATTGAAGTAGCGAAACCCGGCCAGCTGTGCTTTGGCGTTTTCCAGTTGCGCCCCCAGGCGTCGGCGCATCACCTGGTCAAACAGCAGCTTGGAGTAACCATAGACATTGAGCGGCGCCTCGCAGGCCGGCTCTTCACAAAAGCGCTGCGAGCCGCCGTAAGTTGCCGCAGAAGAGGCGTACAAAAGGCGTGTGCCCTGCGCTTGGGCGGCTTCAAATAATTGCAGCGACAGACCGTAGTTATTGCGCATCATGTACTGCCCGTCGCTCTCCATGGTGTCGCTGCAGGCGCCTTCATGGAACACGGCTTCGACTGCGCCGAAGTGGCCTGCCGCAAAGTTGCGGTAAAAATCGGCTGCATCCACATAATCGGCGATGCGGCGCTCTGCCAAGTTGCGATATTTATCGCCGTCGCGCAGGTCGTCCACCGCGATGATGTTGTCTATGCCGCGCGCATTGAGGCCGGCAATGATGTTGCTGCCGATAAAGCCAGCGGCG
>JAEMRG010000119.1 GCA_016463455.1 Rhodoferax sp. | reverse complement strand
AGATGGACAAGATCGAAGGCACCTTGGGTCGCTCTGCGCCCAATACCACCGTGCCTTGGGAGCCTGAGGCGCAAGACAGATTAGAAGCTTTGCTGGAGCAGCAACCGGTATTGGTTCGAATTTCAGCAGCGAAGCGAATGCGCGATCAAGCAGAGCGAGATGCACGGGAAACCGGCCGCTCGCAGGTGGAGGCAAAAAGGTTTATCGAATTGTTCGGTCAGGCAAATGCTGGAGCACACGCGTGAAAGCGGTGCTGTGGTGTTCGTCCGAACGACCAATCCTCCGGCTCGTCCGGGGGTCCAACTGCTGTGGCATTCGTGCTGCGGCAGTCCGTTCCGCATCCATCCGGGTGCGGGGAGTCGCCGTAAGGCATTTTGTGAGAGGCACTATCTATGACTGATGCAGCTAACCCCTCAGGGCTGACAGACGACGAGGCCCAGGAGTTCCACCAGTATTATGTACAAGGGTACATCTTGTGGGCCGTGGGCGCATTCGCCGCGCACAGCTTGGTGTGGATCTGGCGTCCCTGGTTCTAAGGAACCAAAAAATGGAGGTATTTATGGCCCAAGTAAACCAAACGGATCCGACATTTATTTCAGATAGCCACCTCAATGGCTACCGGATGATATTTGTTTTGATGTTTTGTGTGTTTATGGCGCTCGCCGTGGTTGGACAGTTGCTGGCATTAAATTGGCGCACCTGGCTACCCGGGGCGGAGGGATCGACGACCACACTGGTCGGCGTGAAATCTGCCGTCTATACCGTAATTTCTCAATTGAGTTAACGAAAGGAAATTCCTATGTGGCGCATGTGGCGTGTAATAGACCCCCGCAAGGCGGTCGTGTTAACAGGACTGATGATTGCGTTTGTGTCAACAACGATTCATCTGATCCATATCAGTGGCGATCGTTACAACATCAACACCTGGCATCCCGATACGGTCAAGGCCGCGAAGGCTTCTCAGAACGCGGCTCTGCCGCAAAAGTAAGGGCCTTTGGTCTTTATTCCGGCAGACGCATGTGGCTCATATTTTTGAACCCTGCGTCTGTCTTTTTAAGTTATTGATCTCACCGCGCTGGAACCGTTAGACCGTATAAAGGTCGGAGGATGCAACTATGTCCATGCTGAGTTTTGAACGTAAATACCGCGTGCGCGGTGGAACGCTTTTTGGGGGCGATCTGTTTGACTTTTGGATCGGCCCTTTTTATGTCGGATTCTTCGGGATTACGACTATTTTCTTTGCCGCCTTAGGCACCATGATGATTTTGTGGGGCGCGGCCATGGGCCCGACCTGGAATCTCTGGCAAATTAATATCGCCCCGCCCGATATCTCTTATGGTCTGCGCTTTGCGCCGATGATGGAGGGTGGTTTGTGGCAGCTCATCACGATCTGCGCGATTGGCGCTTTCGTGTCCTGGGCGCTGCGCGAAGCCGAGATCGCCCGCAAGCTGGGCATGGGCCTGCATGTGCCCTTCGCCTTCGGTATGGCGATTTTGGCCTACGTGAGCTTGCAGGTGATACGGCCGGTGCTGATGGGAGCTTGGGGCCATGCTTTCCCGTATGGCATTTACAGCCATCTGGATTGGGTGAGTAACACCGCCTACCAGTACTTGCACTTTCACTACAACCCCTGGCACATGATTGCCGTAACGCTGTTCTTTGCTACGGTGCTGGCCCTGTCTCTTCACGGCGGCTTGGTGCTCTCAGCGACCAACCCCGGCAAGGGCGAAGTGGTTAAGTCGCCCGAGCATGAAGATACCTTCTTCCGCGACTTTATTGGCTACTCGATAGGCACCTTGGGCATTCACCGCCTGGGCTTGTTCCTGGCACTGGCCGGGGTCTGGTTCGGCATTGTCTGCATCGTGGTCAGCGGGCCATTTTGGACCGGTGCCTGGCCCGAATGGTGGGGCTGGTGGTTGAACATGCCGATCTGGCGCACCTAAATACACGGAGGACACTGACATGGCTCAATACCAAAACCTATTTACCTCGGTGCAGCCGGTTGGCCCGTTGCACGAAGGCGTGCCGCTGCCGCGCGGCGATGACAAGCGCTTAGGCACCCCCTTTCTGGTGCACTTGCTTGGACGTATAGGCAACGCGCAAATCGGCCCGATCTATCTGGGCACGCTGGGTGTTGCTTCGCTGCTCTTCGGCATCGCCGCCTTCAACATCATCGGCTTCAATATGCTGGCCTCGGTGGGCTGGAATCCCATCCAGCTGTTACGCCAATTGTTCTGGTTAGCACTGGAGCCGCCAGCGCCGGCCTATGGCCTGAGCATTCCGCCCCTGGCCCAAGGCGGCTGGTGGTTGATTGTGGGCTTTATGCTGACCGTCTCTCTCCTGCTTTGGTGGGCGCGCACTTACCGGCGCGCACGCCAGTTAGGGCTGGGACCGCATGTGGCCTGGGCTTTTGCAGCGGCGATCTGGCTGTACCTGGTGTGCGGCTTCTTCCGCCCCGTCATGATGGGCAGTTGGGCAGAAGCGGTACCGTTTGGGATATTCCCGCACCTCGATTGGGTGTCGGCCCTCTCGCTGCGCTACGGCAATTTGTTCTACAACCCCTTCCACGCGCTGTCCATCGTCTTCCTGTATGGCTCGGTGCTCTTGTTTGCCATGCACGGCGCGACGATTTTGGCAGTGACCCGCTACGGCGGTGAGCGCGAGATCGAGCAGATTGTGGACCGCGGTACGGCCTCGGAACGCGCCGGCTTGTTCTGGCGCTGGACCATGGGCTTTAACGCCACGATGGAATCTATTCACCGCTGGGCTTGGTGGTTTGCCGTGCTGTGCCCCTTGGTCGGTGGCATTGGTATCTTGCTGACTGGCACCGTGGTGGACAACTGGTATCTGTGGTCGGTCAAACACCATGTCGTGCCCACCTACCCGCTGGCCTATCCGGTGGTGATCGATCCGGCCATCCTGGGAGTGAAGCCATGAAGCGGACCATGAAACTCGCGCTGTCCCTGCTTGCACCGCTAGCTTTCGGTCTGCTGGCCGGTTGCGAGCGCCCGCCTATCGAGACGGTGCAAACCGGCTACCGAGGCACGGGGATGGAGCAAATCTACAACCCGCGCACCTTGCTCAAGCAGGCCTCGCTGAACCAGGCACCGGCCCCGGCTGAGGCGGCCGCGGCGGACGGCCCCAAGGCCGGTGAGGTCTATAAAAACGTGCAAGTGCTCGGTGACCTGAGCGTGGCGCAATTTAGCCGTCACATGGCCTCGATTACCCAATGGGTGTCGCCCGGTGCCGGTTGTGCCTACTGCCACAACACCGAGAACTTTGCCGATGATGGCAAATACACCAAGGTGGTGGCGCGGCGCATGATCCAGATGACGCAACGCGTCAACCAGGATTGGAAGACCCACGTCGCCGAAACTGGCGTGACTTGCTACACCTGCCACCGGGGTAACAATATCCCGACCAATGTGTGGTTTGCGCCCAAAGACCGTAACAACGTCAACAGCAGTATGGGCGATCTGGCCGGGCAAAATCTGGCATCCAAATCTGTCGGATTAAGCTCACTGCCTTTTGATCCCTTCACGCCTTATTTGAAAGACTCAGCGCCTATCCGTGTCAATAGCACAGAGGCCATGACTGGAAGAGGCAATTACGCCAACCGCACCTCAACCAAACAAGCCGAGCACACCTACTCGCTGATGATCCATATGTCTGAGTCGCTAGGCGTGAACTGCAGCTACTGCCACAACACACGCAACTTCCAGTCCTGGGAGGAATCGCGTCCGCAGCGTGTGCCGGCGTGGTACGGTATCCGCATGGCACGTGACCTGAACAACGACTATATGGAACCCCTGACAAGCACCTTCCCTGCACACCGTTTAGGACCCAAGGGCGATGTAGCCAAAGTCAATTGCACCACCTGCCACCAGGGCGCTTACAAGCCGCTATATGGCGCGGCTATGGCGAAAGACTATCCTGAGTTGCAGGTCCTAGCCAAGCCCTAAACTCGGAAAACCTCAAGGCCTCCACACATTGCAGTGGAGGCCTTTTTTTTGGACAACCGGATATGGATGCCGCCACCGCAACCAAGGACAGCGACCAGACGATCGTGCTGGTGCTGGCGGACATTGCGCCGGCATCGCTTGTTTGGGGTTGGACCCGGATTGTCAAAGGCCCTACCCCTTGGTTAGCGATCGATGGCATTCGCTTTGCCAAAGTGTTGGGCAGTGGCTACGAAGGGGGCTTTGGCCTCAAACCCAGCAGTTCGCGTCAGGGGCTTTTTCTGGTATTTCATACCTCGTTGGCTGCGCGTGATTTTTTGGCATATTCGCCGCTGTTGCAGAGCTACCGCGAGCGCTCGCGTGAACTGTGTCTGGTCCTGCTGCGCACCTGGTCTTGCCGGGGCAGCTGGGACGGAACCGCACTGGATCTGGTAACCGACAAGCCTAGCAGCGGGCCGATTGCAGCGCTAACGCGCGCCTCGATTCACTTGCGCAAAGCCTCGGCTTTTTGGAACCATGCGCCACCCTCACAAGCTGCGATAGAGGACGCAGAAGGGATACAACTGGCCGTGGGCCTGGGCGAGGCACCCTTTCTGCGCCAGGCCACTTTTACGATCTGGGATAAGCTGTATGCCATGGATGCCTATGCGCGTTCGGGCCCGCATCTGGAAGCCATCAAAGCGGCAACGCAAAATCAGTATTTTTCAGAATCTATGTTCGCCCGCTTTGTTCCCATCTCCATAGAAGGCCGCTGGAAAGACCGCGACTATGGCTGACCCCTTGCGCACGCGCCGCGTAGTAGTGGTGGGCGCAGGCATAGGCGGCTTGTGCAGCGCATTGGTGCTGGCGCACCGGGGCCTGGACGTGACCTTGGTGGAGGCCGCAGCCACCCCGGGCGGCAAGATACGCCAGACATTGGTCGATGGCGTGGGGGTGGATGCCGGGCCCACGGTGTTCACCATGCGCTGGGTGCTGGAGCAAATGCTGGCCGAAATGGGCACATCGCTGCAAGACATCCTGACGCTGGAGCCCATTGGCGTGCTGGCCCGCCATGCCTGGCGCGGCAGCGCGCAGCGCCTGGACTTGCTGGCCGATACCCAGGCCAGCGCCGATGCCATCGCCCGCTTTAGCAGCCCGCAAGAAGCGAAACGCTTTTTAGGCTTTTGCAAGCAAACCCGCGCGCTGTATGACGCCCTAGAAAAACCCTATATCCGCAGCGAGCGCCCCAACCTGCTCAGCATGGTGGGCGACTTGGGTTTTAACGGTATGGCCACGCTGGCGGGTCTGGGACCGTTTGCCAATTTGTGGCAAAGCCTGGGCCGGCATTTTCATGACCCGCGCTTGCAGCAACTCTTTGGCCGCTACGCCACCTACTGCGGCTCCTCGCCCTGGTCCGCACCCGCGACCTTGATGCTGGTCGCGCAAGTGGAGCTGGACGGCGTCTGGTCGGTGCAAGGCGGCATGTTTGCGGTGGCGCAGGCACTCGCCACCTTGGGAGAAAAACATGGTGTGCAGTCGCGCTACGGCCAAGCTTGCACGCAGATATTGTTGGACAAGGGCCAGGTCAGTGGCGTGCAACTGGCCTCGGGCGAAGTCATCCCCGCGGATGATGTGGTGTTCAACGGCGACGTAGCAGCGCTGGGTCAGGGCTTGCTAGGCGAAGCGCTGCGCCCCGCGTTCAAGCCGGTACCTTCCGCAACGCGTTCGCTGTCGGCCTTTACGATGGCGATGCACGCCACCGCCAGCGGCTTCCCGCTGGTGCGGCACAACGTGTTTTTTGATAACGACTACCGCAGCGAGTTTGAAGATATTTTTCAAGGCCGCAGACTGCCGCGCCAAGGCACGGTGTATGTGTGCGCGCAAGACCGGCAGGACAGCGGCCTGGCGCAAAGCGGCCCGGAGCGCTTGTTGTGCCTGGTCAACGCGCCGGCGGACGGCGACACCCATAGTTTTGATTCAGGGGAGATAGACACATGCGAATCGAACAGTCTGGACTTGATGCGGCAGTGTGGCCTGGAGCTGCAATGGCAGCCGCAGCAACGGGTGCGCACCTTGCCGCAGGACTTTGCCCGCCTGTTTCCGGGCAGCGGGGGGGCGCTGTATGGACAGGCAACCCACGGCTGGATGTCGGCCTTTGCGCGGCACTCGGCGCGCAGCCCGGTGCCGGGCCTGTACCTGGCGGGGGGCAGCGTGCATCCGGGGCCGGGCGTGCCGATGGCGGCCATGTCGGGCCGGTTGGCGGCCGCCACGCTGATGGCGCACCACGATTCGACCAGCCGGTCGCGCCGGGTGCTTATCTCTGGTGGTATGTCGACGCGCTGAGCGACGACGGCCAGCACGGCCTGTCCATCATCGC
>JAEMRG010000118.1 GCA_016463455.1 Rhodoferax sp. | reverse complement strand
CTGCAGGCAACACTTCAATTTTCAGGTCGCCACCGGTCATGTCATTGACTTTTTTCGCGTAGTCTAGGGCGTACTCATGAAAAATGTCCTTGGCAGGCCAGGTGCTCTGCCACCGCATGGAGATTGGTCCAGTTTGCGCTTTGGCAATCATGGGGGCAGACATTGCGCCAGCTGCAATGGCAATGCCTTTAAGTAGGTTACGACGGCGTGGGGTTTTGTTGTCAGTCAAGATGGGCTCCAATCGATGTGTGAAAAATCAAGCGTTAAATTATCACCTGAAATGCATTATGAGATCGCCGATTTGGCCTGCACCTAGTAAAAACCCTTGCTTTGAGTGATAAATGTTTCAGCTTGCCGCAAAATAATTTCCAGATCCTGGCGCCGATTGCCCTGGCGCTCTGGCGCCGCTCCTGCTGGTGGCGGCTATGAACTGCCTTGCCCAAACCTAGGCCCAATGCGCCTTGCAAACAGGGGCGCACCGCGAGGGCGAATGCGGGCTCAGGCCGCCAGCCGCTGCTCCAACTGCGCTTTGGTGTTTTCCAGTTGCGCCGGTAGGTGGTAGGCCAACTGCTTAAACAAGGCGGTGTGTAAAGCGATTTCGGTTTTCCAATCGGCTTTGTCTAAGCTGGTGACGGTGGCGAACTGGGCCTTGGTGAAATCCAGGCCGGTCCAGGTGATTTCGTCAAATGCCGGACTGATGCCAAAGCCGTTATCCACGCCCATGGATTTGCCTTCGATGCGCTCAACCATCCACTTGAGTACGCGCATGTTTTCGCCATAGCCGGGCCATACAAACTTGCCGTCTGCGTCTTTGCGAAACCAGTTGACGCAGTAAATCGCTGGCAGCTTGGCCCCGGCCTGGCCCATCTTGTCGCCAATATTGAGCCAGTGTTGAAAATAGTCGCTCACGTTGTAGCCGGTAAAGGGCAGCATGGCAAACGGGTCGCGCCGCACCACGCCCTGCTGTCCCGCAGCGGCCGCCGTGGTTTCTGAGCCCATGGTGGCGGCCATGTACACGCCTTCTACCCAGTTGCGCGCCTCGGTTACCAAGGGCACGGTGGTGGAGCGGCGTCCGCCAAAGATAAAAGCGTCGATGGGCACGCCATTGGCGTCGTCCCAGGCGCTGTCTAGCGCCGGGTTATTGGTAGCTGCGACGGTAAAGCGCGAGTTCGGGTGCGCGGCTTTGGCGTCCGTTTCTTTGGCGATCGCGGGTGTCCAGTCTTTGCCTTGCCAGTCGATTAAATGCGCAGGCAATTTGCCATCGTCTTTTTCCATGCCTTCCCACCACACATCGCCGTCGTCGGTGAGCGCGACATTGGTAAAGATCACGTCATGGTCCAGGCTGGCCATACAGTTGGGGTTGGTGTGGTAGTTGGTGCCGGGTGCGACGCCGAAATAGCCCGCCTCGGGGTTGATGGCGTACATACGGCCATCGCTGTGGGGCTTGATCCAGGCAATGTCGTCGCCAATGGTGCTGACCTTCCAACCTTCAAAACCGGCTGGCGGCACCAGCATGGAGAAATTGGTCTTGCCGCAGGCGCTGGGGAAGGCCGCAGCCACATGGTATTTTTTGCCTTGCGGATTGGTCACGCCCAAAATCAGCATGTGCTCGGCCAGCCAGCCGGTCCTGACGGCGCTGGCATCGGCGCGGCCCATGGTCGAGGCAATGCGCAATGCAAAACATTTTTTACCGAGCAAAGCATTGCCGCCGTAGCCCGAGCCGTAAGACCAAATTTCACGTGTTTGCGGATAGTGCACGATGTACTTGGTGTTGTTACACGGCCATTTCACATCGGCCTGCCCTTGCGCCAGGGGTGCGCCTACGCTGTGCATGCAGGGCACGAAGTCGCCGTCAGCACCCAACACGTCGTACACCGCGCGGCCCATGCGGGTCATGATGCGCTGGTTGACCGCTACATACGCGCTATCGCTCAGTTCGATGCCGATGTGCGCAATGTGCGAACCCAGCGGCCCCATGGAAAAGGGCACTACATACAGGGTGCGTCCGCGCATACAACCGTCAAACAAGGGTTGCAAAGTGGCGCGCATCTCGGCCGGTGCCATCCAGTTATTGGTAGGGCCGGCGTCCTCTTGCTTCTCGCTGCAAATATAGGTGCGGTCTTCTACGCGCGCCACATCGCTGGGGTCGGACAAGGCCAAGAAGCTGTTCGGGCGTTTGGCCGGATTGAGCTTGGTAAAGGTACCGGCATCGACCAGGCGCTGGCAGAGCATCTGGTATTCCTCTTGCGAGCCGTCGCACCAGTGGATGGCGGCCGGTTTGCACATAGCCACCATGTCGGTCACCCAGGCGATCAGGCGCTGGTTTTTCACATAGGCAGGGGCTTTGAGGTCCAGTCCAGGCGTGGAGCTTGGGTTCATGGGAGGGACTCCTAAAGTTAAAAACCCGGTTTGCTACAGCCCCCGTCACGCGACGAACCGGGGCTCTGGCAAACCGCCACAGGCACGCCCGCGGGGAGTCGATTTTAGGAAGGGGTGCTTAAGTTACAAGCCGGTTACAAACAATAGTTATGCTTAAACCGCATGACCCTAAAACCCTCGTCAAGGGCGCAAAGCTTGCTTCGTGCCCGTTTTGGCCGGTCTTGCGCCCGCAAAAAACGAGCGCGCAGGGCGTGCTCAGGGCTGAGTCAGGGCTTTTTGGATGTCTTTGACCAGGCCGCTGCTGTCGGGCTTGGTCATGCTGGAGTAACTGTCGATGAGCTTGCCATCGCGCCCTACCAGATATTTATAAAAATTCCACTTCGGGCTGCCACCACCGGCCTTGGCTAGCTCGGCAAACAGGGGGTTGGCGCCTTTGCCGCTGACCACGGTTTTCTCGAACATCGGGAATTTCACCCCGTAAGTGTTGTAGCAAAAGTCCGCGATGGCCTTGCCCTTGCCCGGCTCTTGCTCGCCAAAGTCATTGGAGGGAAAGCCCAGCACCACCAAGCCTTTGCTGCCGTATTGAGCATAGAGCTTTTCCAGCCCTTCATATTGCGGCGTAAAGCCGCAATAGCTGGCGGTATTGACCACCAGCAGCACTTTGCCAGCGTACTGGCACAGGTTTTGGGGGGCGTCGTCCTGCAGGCGGTTAAAGCTTTTTTGCAGAATTGGCGGGCAGGTGGCGGGGGTCTGAGCGGCGCTGGCTGCGCCACTCCCGGCGAAGCACAGGGCTATCAGCAGGGTGGCAAGGCGCCCTTGGAGCGTGGAGAACAGGGAGGTAAAAGTCATAAAACTACAAAAGCCCTAATTTTGTTGTGGATCTGAGCAGCGATGCGTCAGAGAAAGGCAGCCTGCCTAGGCCATGCTGACCGCGATAAAGGCCAGCAAGAAGATGAGTACAGCGCCGCCGATGGGCAACACGATCGGCATCATGGGGACGATGTCTTCGATAGGGTCATGTTCATGGTCTTCAGGGGGCTGGGAAGGAGCGCTGGACATACAAAGGCTTTCAAAAGTAGGGCCGCAGAGGCCGGTTGCGAAACTGGATTTTAGTGGCAAGCGCTAGGCGCTGTGCGCACTGGCAGGCGAGGTACACCCCGCTAAAACCTCCAAAATCAAAATATTCGATAGTTTGTGTCAACCGCCCAACGGTCTGGCGCGTGATAGGTGGGCGCCACTTTTCTTGTGGCGTTTGCGCCCTCAAGGGCTTCACTTTATGGCTGTTATGCAAAAAACCGCAATCCAAATGCCCGAAAAAGGCACTTACCAGTGGCAGTTGTTCAATTACTGGTCGGACGAATACCGCCAAACCCGGGCCGACCATTCGGCCTATATAGCCCTCAATTTTGCCGGCGCGCTCGATGTCTGCCGCGCCAAAGTGCAGGCGCTCTTGCAACACCACCGCCAGCACGCCTCAGACGCTGCCCAGGGCCCGCGCCATCACAAAGCCATTGCCCGCCTGCAAAACACCTTGAGCGGCGCCGCCCTGGCGTATGAAAGCAGCTTTCAGCGCCGCTAAGTGCGCGGGCACACCGGGGCGAAAGCCTTGACCAGCACGCGCTACGATTTCTACGCAAACACCACTGACCACCCACCACACCCCGCATCGCGGGGTTTTTTTATGCCTGCGCCACCACGCGCAAGACCTCGCTGGCATAGGCCTCCAGCTTTTTCACCCCCATGCCGCTGATGCCCTGCAAGTCGCCGATGGAGCGTGGCGCCAGCTGGGCGATGGCCGCCAGCGTGGCGTCGTGGAAGATGACGTAGGCCGGCAAATTGTGTTCCCGCGCCACCTCGGCGCGCCAAGCCTTGAGCGCCGCATAGCGTGCCAAAGCGGCAGCATCCAGGTCCACCGGCGCTTTCAGGGCCGAGGCGCTGCCCGTTCCCTTTACCTTGGCCAACTTGGGCGTGGACAGCGACTGGCGCAGCCGCACCGCCTGCTCGCCTTTGAGTATGGGGCGCGCCTGGGGCGTCAGCACCAGGGTGTTAAAGGCCTGCACATCGACCATGACCGCGCCCAGCGCCAGCAATTGGCGTAGCACGCCGCGCAATTGCAGCTCGCTCAAGGCCTGGCCGACGCCAAAGGTGCTAAGGCGTTCATGGCCGTGTTGCAGCACCTTGTCGCTGCGCTTGCCGCGCACAATATCCATCAGGTGCCCCGCGCCAAAGCTGATGCCGCTGTGTTGTTGGATGCGGTAAATCGTGGACAGCAGCATTTGCGCCGCTTCGCTGCCGTCCCATACCGCTGGCGGTTGCAGGCAGTTGTCACAGTTGCCGCAGGCGCTGCTCGCCTGGCCAAAATACGTGAGCAAGCGCACGCGCCTGCAGTCGGTAGCTTCGGCCAGACCCAGCAGCGCTTCGAGCTTGCCGCGCATCACCTGTTTGAAGCCTTCCTCGGCCGGGCCTTCGTCAATCATGCGCCGCTGGTTCACCACGTCTTGCAGGCCGTAGCACATCCAGGCGTTAGCGCTCAGGCCATCGCGTCCGGCGCGCCCGGTTTCCTGGTAATAGCCTTCGATGTTTTTAGGCATGTCCAGATGCGCCACAAAGCGCACATCGGGCTTGTCGATACCCATGCCAAACGCGATCGTCGCTACCATGATCAAGCCCTCGTCGCGCAAAAAACGGTCCTGGTGTGTTTGGCGCACTTTGCTGTCCAGACCCGCGTGGTAGGGCAAGGCTTTGATACCGGCCTGGCTCAGCATAGTGGCAATATCTTCCACTTTTTTGCGCGACTGGCAATACACGATACCGGCATCGCCCGCATGTTCGCGCTCGATAAAGCGCAGCAACTGGGTACTGCCTTCGCGCTTTTCTACGATGGTGTAGCGGATATTGGGCCGGTCAAAGCTACTGATGAAAGCGCGTGCCTGCTCCAATTGCAAACGCTCCAGCACATCGGCGCGCGTCAGGTCATCGGCGGTCGCCGTCAAGGCCATGCGCGGCACACCGGGATAGCGCTCATGCAAGACGGTTAATGCCCGGTATTCGGGCCGGAAGTCGTGGCCCCATTGGCTGACGCAGTGCGCCTCATCAATCGCAAACAGACTCAGTTGTCCGCGTTCAAACAGCGAGTCGAGTTGCGCCAGAAACCGCGCTGTGGTCACCCGTTCAGGCGCGGCGTACAGCAAGGTGACCTCGCCGCGCAGCAGGCGCTGCTCCACCTGGTAAGCCTCTTCGCCCGACAGCGTTGAATTCAGAAATGCAGCGCTGACGCCCGCCTCGTGCAAGGCGCCCACCTGGTCGTGCATCAGCGCGATGAGCGGAGAAATCACCACCGTGATGCCATGCCCCGCACGCTGGCGCGCAATCGCGGGGATCTGGTAACACAGCGACTTGCCGCCGCCCGTGGGCATCAGCACCAGCGCATCGCCACCCCCCCCTACGTGTTCAATGATGGCTTGCTGCGGCCCGCGAAAAGAATCGTAACCAAATACTTCCTGCAGGATGCTCAAATAAGACAAAGAGATGGCCGCTGGTATATGTAAAAAATAAAAAATTTTGCCTACAGCACGCGCTAGCAAAGCACACAGCCCAGGATTGTCCCAGCAAAGCCAAATACGTTGCGCAGCAAACGGGGTCTGGCCAAGACGTGCAAAGCAGCCATCAGGCGGGCTTTTTTTGTGCCGCTGTCGCCGCTGCGCGTGCGGCAAATTCGGCGCGTAATGCGCGTAGCTTTTCGCGTGGATCTTCTTTGATGGTGGCTTGGTTCAAAGCCATTTCGGCAATAAAGCGGCTGGGCTGGGCGGCAATCGTGTCGCGCCCTTTTTTGCGCCGCCGTGTCCAGCTCACCGACAAGGTGCGTTGCGCGCGGGTAATGCCCACGTACATCAAGCGCCGCTCCTCTTGCAAGCGTGTGGCCAGGTCGGCGTGCGCCAG
>JAEMRG010000413.1 GCA_016463455.1 Rhodoferax sp. | reverse complement strand
CTTGCACCATGCCGCGGCGTGAGGACAAATCGCCCATCACGTTACCGGCATAGTCCTCGGGCGTTTCTACTTCCACCGCCATCATCGGCTCGAGAATCACAGGGCTGGCTTTACGGCAACCTTCTTTAAAACCAAAGATCGCTGCCATCTTGAATGCCAATTCGTTGGAGTCGACATCATGGTAGGAACCGAAGTGCAAAGTCACTTTCACATCCACCACCGGGTAACCGGCCAGCACACCTTGCGTCACAGCTTCGTGGATGCCTTTTTCGACCGCAGGAATGTACTCGCGCGGCACCACACCACCTTTGATGGCGTCTACAAATACGATGCCTTTACCGGCTTCATTGGGCTCAATCTTGAGCACCACGTGACCGTATTGACCCTTACCACCGGACTGGCGCACGAACTTGCCTTCAGCGTCTTCGATGGTCTTGCGAATCGTTTCGCGGTAGGCCACCTGGGGCTTGCCCACATTGGCTTCGACGCCAAATTCGCGCTTCATGCGGTCCACAATAATTTCAAGGTGCAACTCGCCCATACCGGCAATCAGCGTTTGGCCTGACTCTTCGTCGGTTTTGACGCGGAACGAAGGGTCTTCTTGCGCCAAACGCTGCAAAGCGATACCCATTTTTTCCTGGTCCGCCTTGGTCTTGGGTTCCACGGCCTGGGTAATCACGGGCTCGGGGAAGATCATGCGCTCGAGCATGACGATGGCCGAAGGATCGCACAAGGTCTCACCGGTGGTCACGTCTTTGAGGCCCACGCAGGCTGCGATGTCACCAGCGCGAATTTCACTGACCTCTTCGCGGTTGTTAGCGTGCATTTGCACAATACGGCCGATACGCTCTTTCTTACCGCGGATCGGGTTGTACACGCTATCGCCTTTTTGCAGCACGCCGGAATAGACGCGCACAAAGGTGAGTTGACCGACAAACGGGTCTGTCATCAACTTGAATGCGAGCGCAGAGAACTTTTCTCCGTCATCGGCCTGGCGCACGACTGGGTTTTCATCTTCATCCATGCCGTTAACCGGCGGGATGTCCACGGGTGATGGCATGAATTCAATGACCGCGTCCAGCATACGCTGCACGCCTTTGTTCTTGAAGGCTGAGCCGCAGTACATAGGCTGAATTTCGCTGGCAATCGTACGCGCGCGGATTCCCGCCTTTATTTCTAATTCGGTCAAGTCACCTTCTTCCAGGTACTTGTTCATCAGCTCCTCGGTGGCTTCAGCGGCAGCTTCCACCATTTTTTCACGCCACTCTTTGGCCAACTCAAGCAAATCGGCAGGGATATCACGGTAGTCAAACAACATGCCTTGCGAAGCCTCGTCCCAGATGATGGCTTTCATCTTGAGCAAGTCCACCACGCCCACGAAGTTTTCTTCAGCACCAATCGGGATCACCATGGGCACAGGGCTGGCCTTGAGGCGCAGTTTCATCTGCTCCACGACCTTGTAGAAATTGGCGCCGGTGCGGTCCATTTTGTTGACAAAGGCCAGGCGCGGCACTTTGTACTTATTGGCTTGGCGCCACACGGTTTCCGACTGAGGCTGCACGCCACCGACGGCGCAATAGACCATGCAAGCGCCGTCCA
>JAEMRG010000117.1 GCA_016463455.1 Rhodoferax sp. | reverse complement strand
CGGCCCACAGGTGCATCCGAGGTCAGCGTGGCCCAGGCGGCAACGGCAGTGCGATCGAAATAATTTTCGATCTGGCCGCGCCGTTCCTGGTAGCTTGCATTACTCATCGTGTTTGCCTCAATCAAAACCCAACAGATCAAAGATATCGCGGTCCTTCATGGGCACGGCGTTGAAGGTCTCGCCGCCCAGCCACAGACTGGCGGCAAGGCGCATATATTCTTTTTGTACCGCTTCGAGTTCGGGCGAATACTCCATCTCAAAGAGCGTAGACTTTTTGAGGCGGCTGCGCCGTATCACGTCCAGATCCGGGAAGTGCGCCGCCAGCTTTAGACCGATGCGATTGTTGTATTTGTCGATCTGGTCGGTAGCCGCGCTGCGGTTGGCGATCACGCCGCCTAAGCGCACGTTGTAGTTTTTGGCCTTGGCGCCAATGGCCTGCACGATGCGGTTCATGGCGAAGATGGAATCAAAGTCGTTGGCGGTCACGATCAAGGCCTTATCCGCATGTTGCAAGGGCGCAGCAAAGCCGCCGCACACCACATCACCCAATACGTCAAAAATCACGACATCGGTGTCTTCGAGTAAATGGTGTTCTTTGAGCAACTTCACGGTTTGCCCGACCACATAGCCACCGCAACCGGTACCGGCGGGCGGGCCACCGGCCTCGACGCACATGACGCCGTTGTAGCCTTCGAACACAAAATCTTCAACGCGCAGTTCTTCGGAATGAAAGTCCACGGTTTCCAGCACATCAATCACCGTGGGCAGCATTTTTTTGGTCAGCGTGAAGGTGCTGTCGTGCTTGGGGTCGCAACCGATTTGCAGCACGCGTTTGCCCAATTTGGAAAAGGCGGCCGACAGATTGGATGAAGTGGTGCTCTTGCCAATACCGCCTTTGCCGTAAATGGCAAAGACCTTGGCGTTACCGATCTTCATATCCGGGTCGAGCTGCACTTGCAAGCTGCCCTCGCCGTCCAAGCGCGTACTGCGCTTTACCGTGGGGAATGGCAATGTTTCAACAGTCATGCGTTAGCTCCTTCGTATACACCTTCAAGGCGGTCTTCTAGTTCTTCACTGGCGTTGCGTAACGCCTGCAAAGTCGCTTCATCCGGCTGCCAGTAGTTGCGCTCCGATGCTTCTAGCAATCGGTTAGCAACACGGGCCGAGGCCGTCGGATTTAGTTTGGCAAGACGCTCGCGCATCTGCGGGTCGAGCATGAATGTCTCGGACAATTGTTTGTACACCCAGGGCTGCACTTGGCCAGTCGTGGCCGACCAGCCCATGGTGTTGGTGACATGCACTTCAATCTGGCGCACACCCTCGTAGCCGTGTTCGAGCATGCCCTCGTACCACTTGGGGTTGAGCATGCGGGTGCGGGTTTCGATGGAGACTTGTTCGCGCAGCGAGCGCACGGCCGCATTGCCTTTAGTCTGGTCGCCAATATAGACCGGCGGCGTCTTACCGCCCCGCGCTACTTTCACGGCTTGGGTGATGCCACCTAGGGTGTCGAAGTAGTTGTCCACCGTGGTGACGCCGAGTTCCACCGAGTCCAGGTTTTGGTAGGTGAGCTGCACATCGGCCAAAGCGGTTTGCAAGAGCGCGGTTTGTTGCACGGCGCGGCCAGTGCGGCCATAGGCGAAGCCTTTGCGGCGCTTGTAGGTTTCGGCCAATTCCCCTTCGTCGCTCCAGCGGCTGCTTTCGACCAGGTTGTTGACGTTGGAGCCGTAAGCGCCTTCGGCATTGCCATAGACCCGCAAGGACGCAATTTCTAAGGTGCAACCATGCTCTTTCTGGTAGGCCAGGGAATGCTTACGAATCCAGTTCAGCTCCAGCGGCTCGTCGGCGCTGGCGGCCAGGAACGCAGCTTCGGCCAGCAGTCTGATCTGCAAAGGCATGAGGTCGCGAAAGATGCCCGAGAGGGTGATGACCACGTCGATGCGTGGCCGGCCCAATTCGGCCAACGGAATCAGGCTGGCACCGGCGATACGGCCGTAGCTATCAAAGCGGGGCAGTGCGCCCATGAGCGCCAAAGCCTGCGCAATCGGTGCGCCTTCGTTTTTCAGGTTATCACTACCCCAGAGCACCATGGCAATCGATTCAGGCAGCGGGTTGCCATCGGCGCAATGGCGCTCGATCAGCAGTTGCGCTTGCGCTTTGCCATCGCGCACCGCCATAGCGCTAGGGATGCGGAAAGGATCAAAGCCATGGATATTGCGGCCGGTGGGCAATACCGCGGGCGTGCGCAAAATATCGCCGCCGGGTGCGGGACGGATGTAGCGCGCATCTAGGGCACGCAGCATCGCAGGCACCTCGGTATCCACTGCCAATAACGCCTGCGGCTCCACCAGTGCGCGCAGGGCTTCCAGGCTGTCGTGGTTGCGTGGCAAGCCCGCAGCTGCCAGGGCACGCTCGGGCGTCTGTCCTTGCACCAAAGCCTCGACCGCCACACGATCAATTTGTATGCCGTGGTTGGCATCTGCCATGGCCAGCAACATATCGACGCGCTGGGCCGCGCTGGGCGCGCGCCCGGCCACATGCAGGCCGTGGGGGATGAGGGTGTATTCCAACTCCAGCATCTCTCGCGACAAGCGCAGCACCTGCTGGTCCAGGGCCTCGCCCATAGCGGTATCCCAGGCGGGTTCGGGGCTGACCAAGTCCAACTCCGCCGCCTGCGCCTGAATGACTACGGCCAGGTTGGTGCGCTCGCTGTTATCACGCTCCAGGCTGCGCCAGCGCTCCAGCGAGGCTTTGAGATCGTTCAGGCCTTTATACAAACCGGCTTGGGCAATCGGCGGCGTGAGGTAGCTGATGAGTGTGGCACCCGAACGGCGCTTGGCGATCGCGCCTTCCGAAGGGTTGTTGGAGGCGTACAAATAGACATTGGGCAGGTCGTCGATCAAGCGGTCGGGCCAGCAGGTGCCGCTCATACCGGTTTGCTTGCCGGGCATGAATTCGAGCGCGCCATGGGTGCCAAAGTGCAGTACTGCATGGGCCTTAAAGTCTTCGCGCAGGTAGCGGTAAAAGGCGGAGAAGGCATGCGTGGGTGCCAAGCCTTTTTCAAACAGCAGGCGCATCGGGTCGCCTTCATAACCAAACGAAGGCTGCACGCTAATGAGTACATTGCCAAACTGCTTGCCCAGCACCAAGATAGAGCTGCCATTGCTCAGCTGGCGTCCGGGCGCCGGGCCCCATTGGGCCTCGATTTCCTTGAGCCAACGCTCGCGCTTGACATGCTCGTCGGCGCTAATCAGCGTATGGACATTGGCATCTGCGCCGTATTGCGCGGCATTGCCTTGTAAAAGCGCCTCGCGCAGAGCATCCACCGAGGCGGGCACCTCGACCTGGTAGCCCTGCACCTTCATGGCAGTGAGGGTGTGCCACAGCGATTCAAACACCGACAAATAGGCCGCGCTGCCGATATTGCCGGCATTGGGCGGGAAGTTGAACAAGACGATAGCGACTTTGCGATCCCGGTGATGGCTGCGCTTGAGCGCCACCAACTTGCTTACCCGCGCGGCCAGCATGATGGCGCGCTCGGGGCAGGAGTGCATGTCTTGGGCGTTGGTGCTTTCGCCAAAGGTGCAGGCGTGATGGCAGCCGGTACAGGTGACGCCCGCAGCCCCAGGGCGGCCACCAAAGACGATCGGGCTGGTGGAGCCATCCAGTTCGGGAATCGCCACCATGATGGTGCTCTCTACCGGCAAAAGGCCTCGGTCTGAGCCACCCCATTGGTCCAGGGTCTGAAATTCGACCGGGTGCGCCGCGACATAGGGGACATCCAGTTTGGCCAGTACCTCTTCAGCCGCTTTGGCGTCGTTGTAGGCCGGCCCACCGACCAGCGAGAAGCCTGTTAGCGAAACCACCGCATCCACTGCTACCTGACCGTTTTTCATGAAAAACGCATCAATAGCGGGCCGTGAATCCAGTCCTGCAGCGAAAGCCGGAATGACACGCAGGCCGCGTGCTTCCAGCGCCGCAATCACGCCGTCGTAATGGCCGGCATTGCCTGAAAGCAGATAGGACCGCATGAGCAAAATGCCGACCGTACCACGTATGGCAAATCCTTCCGGGCGTGGAAGCACATGCGCGTCTTCGCCAAAGCGCCCCGCCATTCGCGGGTGGTAAACGCCCACTTCGGGGTAGTCCACGGGTGGGGCCACTTTGACGCTGCCGCGCAAAATTTTGCGCGGGCCATCCGCGCCACGGTCGATGACGTGGCGTACCAGGTTGAGCAGGTTGTCATCCGAGCCGCCAAGCCAATATTGCATCGTCAAAAAATAGGAACGCACGTCTTGTGCAGTGCCTGGAATGAAGCGCAGCATTTGCGGCAGGCGGCGCAGCATCTTCATTTGCGCGGCCCCACCGGTGGAGGCTTTTTCTTTGTTGCCGCGTAGTTTTTTCAACAAGGCCATAGGGCCGCTGGCGGGCTTGCTCATGTCGAACTGGCCTAGGCGGGTCAGTTGCGTCACCTCGGTGGCGCTGGCCATGCAAATCATGGCGTCGCAGTGCATACGGCGCTGACGCAAATCATCCAGGATGGGCAGGAAATGGTCTTCCAAAAACAGCATGCCGGCCACCACGATGTCGGCCTGGGCGATGTCCGTTTTGCAGCGCGCGATCAGGGCCTCATTACCGGCATATTCCGATGCCGCATGCAGGCTGATCGATAGCCCGGGAAACTCGCGGCCCAAGGTGTGACTGGCACGGTTGACCGAACTAGCCAGGTGGGTGTCCATAGTCACAATCACCACCTTGATGGGGGTGGTGTTGCGGGGCATTGCTGCCTTAGCGGGCGAAGTAAGCTTTAGCGTCATAGAGTGTCTCCACCGTAATAACCGATAGGCCATGCTCGGATGCGTAGCGTTCGGTATTTCGCCGGGCTTTGCCCCGCACGAAGAACGGGATTTTTTTTAATTCTTTTTCGGCACCGGCGTCCCAGGTGCAGGCTCCGCCGGCGTTGGTTTTGTCGGCGGCGACGGTCAGCGTGACCGCTTCCTGGGCCGCGGTCGGTGCGGGCTCAATGGCCACTACCACCGGCTGAGGCGCGGGCTGCTTGTGCGCAGCGCCGCCCAGGTGCGAAGGTGCAGCGTCTTCATGGAATTCGGCATCGCCCCGGAACATGCCGATGAGGTGCTCTTCCAACCCCATCATGAGCGGATGCACCCAGGTGTCAAACAGCACGTTAGCGCCTTCAAAGCCCATTTGCGGCGCGTACCGGGCCGGAAAATCCTGTACATGTACCGGCGCGGATATCACCGCGCAAGGCACGCCCAAACGCTTGGCAATATGGCGCTCCATTTGCGTGCCGAGCACCAGCTCGGGTTGCAGTTCGGCAATGCGCGATTCGATTTCCAGGTAGTCGTCGCTGATCAGCGCCTCGACGCCGTAGAGCTTGGCGGCATCGCGCACTTCACGGGCAAATTCGCGGCTGTAAGTGCCTATGCCGACGACTGCAAAACCCATCTCCTCGGCCGCCACTTTGGCGGCAGCGACGGCATGCGTGGCATCACCGAACACAAACACGCGCTTGCCGGTGAGGTAGGTGGAATCAACGGAGCGCGCATACCACTGTGCGCGTGAATGTACTTTGGCCAACGCCACCTCGGGGTCTAAACCGGCCAGGTCCGCGACTTCGCGCACAAAAGCACGCGTGGCGCCCACGCCTATGGGAATGGTTTTGCTAAAGGGCTGGCCATAGTTGCGCTCTAACCACTGCGCGCTAAGCCGGGCGATTTCGGGGTAGAGCACGACGTTGAAGTCGGCATCGGCCAGGCGGGCCAGGTCCGCAGGGGTAGCGCTTTGAGGCGCAACGACGTTGATGGCGATGCCCATGTCGGTGAGCAGCTTGCGGATTTCGGCCAAATCATCGCGGTGCCGAAAGCCCAGGGCACTGGGGCCCAGAATATTGCAGCTGGGGACACGTCCGGCTTGCGGCGCTTGGCTGCGAGGCTGCGACAAGTGGCGCACCAGTTGGTAGAAGGTTTCGGAGGCGCCCCAGTTTTCTTTGCGCTGGTAAGAAGGAAGTTCCAGTGCCACAACCGGCACCGGCAAATTCAGTGCCTTGCACAGACCGCCGGGGTCATCCTGAATCAGTTCGGCGGTACACGACGAGCCCACCAGCATGGCTTGCGGCGCGAAGCGTTCGAAGGCCTGGCGTGCGGCGGTTTTGAAGAGCTCGGCGGTATCGCCGCCCAGGTCACGCGCCTGGAAAGTGGTGTAGGTCACTGGCGGGCGCTTTTGCAGGCGCTCGATCATGGTGAACAGCAGGTCTGCGTAGGTATCACCCTGGGGCGCATGCAGCACGTAATGCACGCCTTCCATGGCCGTGGCAATACGCA
>JAEMRG010000412.1 GCA_016463455.1 Rhodoferax sp. | reverse complement strand
TCACATAGGAGAACCGTATGGGTTTGTCAACAACGCACTTGATCATTTTTCTGGTCATCATTGTGGTGATCTTCGGTACCAAAAAACTGCGCAACATCGGCTCGGACCTGGGTGGCGCGGTCAAAGGTTTTAAAGACGGCATGAGTAATAGCGGCGACAAGCCGGCTGAAGCTGCGCCCGCTGCCCCGGCCCAGCAAGTGGCCACTAACCCGCCCTCAGCCAACAAAGACGCTATCGACGTCGAAGCCAAGGCCAAGCACTAAGCCCCGGTCTGTGGGTCTGCCGCCTGAGCATGAGATTTTTTTAAGTGTTTGATATTGGCGTCACTAAGCTCGCCATCATCGGCGGCATTGCTTTGATCGTTATCGGCCCGGAAAAACTTCCCGGTCTGGCGCGCACCTTTGGAACCATGCTGGGCCGGGCTCGGCGCTATGTGGCTGATGTCAAAGAAGAGGTCAACCGCTCCATGGACCTGGACGAGTTGCGCAAAGCGCAGGCCAGCTTGCAGGACGCAGCCCAGGCAGTGCAAAGCTCCATAGAGCAAAGCGACGCCGCCATAGAAGCCATAGAAAATAGCCTCGCAGAGGCGAACACGCAGGACGCCAACAGCGAACCCGTACCCTATTACTCCTTCTACCACCCGGTCAAAAAACGCTGGCGCGCCAAGATCGGCGTCACCCCCAATTGGTACAAGGCGCGCACCGGTATGCGCACGCGGGCGCTTTCTGGTGCAGCCCGTGTGGCGCGCTTTCGGCCACCGAAAGCCCTTTGATGAGCGATAACAAGCCGCCCGACGACGAACTGGCCGGTACCGAACAGCCTTTCGTACAGCATTTGTTCGAGCTACGCGACCGTTTGTTGCGCGCGGTTTACGGCATTGCAGCGATTTTTGCGGTACTGGCCTTTTTCCCCGGCCCGTCCAAGTTGTACGACTACTTGGCGATGCCCTTGGTCAAGGCCTTGCCCGAAGGCTCCAAGATGATTGCGGTGGGCGTGGTGTCGCCATTTTTGGTGCCCATTAAAGTGACGGTGCTGGCCTCGATGGCATTGGCGCTCCCCTGGATCCTGTACCAGTTGTGGGCCTTTGTGGCGCCGGGTTTGTACAAGAACGAAAAAAAGCTCGTGATGCCGCTGGTGGCCGCCAGCACCTTGCTGTTTTACACCGGTGCAGCGTTTTGTTACTTTTTTGTATTCGGCCAGGCCTTTCCGGCGATTCAAAAAATGGCGCCTATGTCAGTGTCCGTGAGCCCGGATATCGAGGCTTACCTGGACTTTGTGGTGACCATGTTTATCGCCTTTGGCGTAGCCTTCGAGGTGCCTATTGTGGTGGTGATTCTGGCGCGTATGGGTGTGGTCACGATCGTGCAGTTACGCAACTTCCGCAGCTACTTCATCGTCGCAGCGGCAGCGGTGGCGGGCTTGGTAACGCCGCCCGACCCGGTATCCATGATCGCCCTGCTGGTCCCCATGTGTCTGTTGTACGAGGTGGGCATTATTGCGGCCCAAATCTTCATTCGTCATACCCAGGCCCCCGATGACCCGCCAGCATCTGAAGGTGCTTCCAACACGGGCAACTAACGCGGCATCTTGCCCGGTTTGGGTCG
>JAEMRG010000411.1 GCA_016463455.1 Rhodoferax sp. | reverse complement strand
CCCAGCGAGGGGCCGATGGTGCGCTCTTCGATGATTTCCATGGGCGCAGCCAGCGAGCCGGCGCGCAAGAGCAACGCAAGACTGGTAGTCTCTTCGGTCGTGAAGCGCCCGGTAATTTGGAAGCTGTTGCCAAACTCGCCCTGAATCGTCGCCACCGAGATGGCTTCGCCCTTGTTGCGATCAAAAAGCACAATGGCCATTTTCTTGTTGATGTTTTCCCGCGTCAGGTCGCGCATTACGCGACCACCAATGCTGTCGAGCTCAATGCTCACGGCAGGCTGCTGGTTCTGGTCAAAGGTGGCGCTGGCCTTGTTCAGACGGTCGCCCGTAACGACCACCTGCTTCTTGACAATCACCGGCTGGCCATTACGCTCCAGAAAACGCTCCGCGCCCAGTGGCACCGGGCTAGTGCCAGTCACGGCAGCATTCGCTTCTGCGCTGTCGTCCACCATTCGCACCTCCAAAGTGGCGGTTCGGCCCAGAATGTCTTTGGCCTTGGCCGTGTCCTGCACGCCGGGCAATTGCACCACGATGCGGTCCAGGCCCTGCTGCTGAATCACCGGCTCGTTCACGCCCAGCTCGTTAATCCGGTTGTGCAAGGTGGTGATGTTTTGCTTGAGGGCCTGCTCCTGCACTTCGCGCGCAGCTACCTGCTGAATGCTGGCGACCAGCTTGGTCTCACCCGCATCGACACTTTCAGCGACCACCAGGTCCGGGAATTGGTCTTGTATCAGGCGCTTGGCAGACTCCACCATAGCCGCATCGCGAAAGCGTATTTCTACTTTTTGCCCGTTGCGGCTGACGCCACCGTGACGTATGCTTTTTTCGCGCAACGCGCTGCGCAAATCGCCGGCCAGGGATTCGGCTTTTTTACTCAAAGCTGCCTGCATATCGACTTGCAGCATAAAGTGCACGCCGCCGCGCAAATCCAGGCCCAGGTACATCGGCGAGGCATGCAGGCTGCTGAGCCAGGCGGGCGAGCGCGATACGAGATTGAGTGCCACCACATACGAGGGATTGGCAGCGTCCGGGTTGAGCGCCTGGGACATTGCGTCTTTGGCCTTGAGCTGCACATCGGTGCTGGCAAAACGCGCCTTGATGGAGTTACCGTCCAAGGTCACCACTTCGGGGCTGATACCCGCCGTCTTGAGCGCCTCTTGTACCTGCGTTACCGTGCCCAAGTCCAGCTTGAGCGAAGCTTTGGCGACGGAAACCTGCACCGCCGGCGATTCGCCAAACAAATTGGGCAGTGCGTACAAGCCACCGATCAGCACCGCGACCAGCAGGGTCGCGTATTTCCACAGGGGATAACGGTTCATAAGAACAAAGGCCGCCTAAGCTGCGCTGGAAAAGGAATTACTTGATGGTGCCTTTAGGCAGCACCTGGATAACGGCGCTGCGCTGCACCTGGATTTCCACACCAGAGGAGACTTCCAGGCCGATAAAGCTATCGCCCATTTTGCTGACTTTGCCCAAGAGGCCACCGCCGGTAATCACTTCGTCGCCTTTGGCCAGGGCCGAGATCATGGCAGTGTGTTCTTTTTGCTTTTTCATTTGCGGGCGGATCATCACAAAATACAGCACCACAAACATCAATGCCAAAGGCAGCATGCTCAT
>JAEMRG010000410.1 GCA_016463455.1 Rhodoferax sp. | reverse complement strand
GTTGGGGGCCGGGGCACCGCTGTGGGTGATTTTGGCGACCGCTTTTTGTGTGAACTTGCGCTTTTTAATGTTCAGCGCACATTTGCGTACTTATCTCATGCACTTGCCACGCGGCCAGCGGCTGGCAGTGGGCTATTTTGTGGCCGACCTGACCTATGTACTCTTTACTAAACGCTACCCGGTGCCGGGCACCACGGAGCAGGAGCGTGCCGACCAGATGGCTTATCTGGCGGGTAATGCCACTATCAATTGGCTGAGTTGGACTGGTTGTAGCGTTCTGGGGGTGGTGCTGGCCAATTACATCCCCGCGGCATGGGGCTTGTCTTTTGCGGGCGTGTTGGCCTTGATCGGCATCCTGTGTTCCCTGGCCACCAGCAGGATGCGCGTCTTATCGGCTGTGATGGGTGCGGTGGTGGCCATCATGGCCTACGCCTTACCGCTCAAGCTCAATATTTTGGTGGCGATTGCGGTGTCCGTTGTCTTGTGCTCGGTGGTGGAGTCGTATTTGGCGCCCGACGTCCGCGAGGCTTAGCGATGGAGGCCTTAATCACATGGCTCAGTGCCTGGGGCTTTCACGACTGGAACCCCTGGACTTTTTTGACGATTGTGCTGATGGCCTGCGTGACCGTCATCACGCGGTCTTTTTTCTTTATTTCCGACGAGCCATGGAACCTGCCGTCCTGGGCTCAGCGCGGCATGCAATATGCGCCCATTGCAGCGCTTTCGGCGGTCATACTCCCGGAAATTTTGATGATCAAAGGTACCTTTATCCACACCTGGGCTGATGCCCGCATTTACGGCGCGTTAGCGGGGGCGGCCTACTTTTTCTGGCGGCGCGGCAGCGCGCAGGCAGTGCTTGGAACGATTGTGGCGGGCATGTCGGTTTACATTCCGCTCCATGTCGGTCTAGCGTGGTAACTAGGCTTCCCGCATGGCCGGCGCTGTTTGGGCTTCTCCTGTAGACAAGTCTTGCCTAGAATCAGCCCAGAACTCTCATTTTTTAACCCGACATGGAGCAGACCATGAACGTCATCCGTTTTCAAGATTTATGCATCCAAGGCAAGGTCGCCGGGAAGCGCGTATTCATCCGCGCTGACTTGAATGTGCCCCAGGATGCCAGCGGTGCCATTACCGAAGACACCCGCATTCGCGCCAGCATTCCCTGCATCCGCATGGCCTTAGAGGCGGGTGCCGCAGTCATGCTGACCTCGCACCTGGGCCGGCCCACCGAAGGCCAGTTACGTCCCGAAGACTCGCTGGCGCCGGTGGCGCGGCGCATGTCCGAACTGCTGGGCCGCCCCGTACCTTTGCTGACCGATTGGATCAAAGGCGTGGCGGTGCGCCGCGGCGAAGTGGTCTTGCTCGAAAACTGCCGCGTCAATGTGGGCGAAAAGAAAAATGACGAAGGCCTGGCGCGCCAAATGGCGCAGCTTTGCGATATTTTTGTGCACGATGCGTTTGGCACGGCCCACCGCGCGGAAGCCAGTACCTACGGCATCGCCCAGTTCGCCGCCGTGGCCTGTGCCGGGCCCTTGCTGGCCGCTGAAATGGATGCCATCTCCAAGGCCTTGCTGGCCCCGCGCAGGCCGTTGGTGGCCATCGTGGCGGGCTCCAAAGTCTCCACCAAAC
>JAEMRG010000116.1 GCA_016463455.1 Rhodoferax sp. | reverse complement strand
CCTATGCCCTTGAGGTCGCGCAGCTCCCGCTCCACCAACTGGGCCGCTTGCATCAAGGCCTGCGGGTCTTCACTCTTGAGCACCAGTTGCAGTTTGCCGCCCGTCTCGGGCGAGCCCACGTTAAACCGCGCGCCCGGAATTTCGGCCATGCGGGTGCGTATCTGGGCGTCAATGTCCTGCATGCTTTCTTTGCGATCGTTGCGGTGCACCGCGCTAATGGTCAGCACCGCGCGGCGCGCCTCGGCTGCGGCGCCAGGCGCGAAAGCATCGCCACTGGAGCCGCCGCCAATCGAGCTAAAAATACCCACGATATGCGGTAGTGCGGCAATCTCTTTGCGCGCCTGCTCGGCGATGCGCTCGGTTTGCGCCAAGGTGCTGCCGGGCGCCAGTTCGATAGTGACCTGCGTCTGCCCCCGGTCACCCGGCGGGATAAAGGTGGTTGGTAGCAAGCCCACCAAAGACACCGAGCCGACAAAAAACAGACCGGCGCCGATAGCGGTGACCAAACGGTGGCGCAAGCACCATTGCATCACGCGCAAGTAGGCGCGCATCACCGGGCCATCGGGCGGCTCGACCAAGACCGGCGCACCATCGGCACTGCGGGCGGGCCGCATAATATAGGCGGCCATCATGGGCGTGAGCAGACGCGCCACCATCAGCGAGGCCAGAATCGCCAGCACCGCCGTCCACCCGAATTGCTTGAAAAACAGCCCCGGCACGCCGCCCATAAAAGCCGTCGGTAAAAACACTGCGACCAAAGCAAACGTGGTGGCAATCACCGCCATTCCAATCTCGTCAGCCGCTTCCATCGCCGCCTGAAACGGCGACTTACCCATGCGCAGATGGCGGGCGATGTTTTCAATTTCGACAATCGCATCATCGACCAGCACACCGACGACCAAAGCCAGCGACAAAAGCGTCACGGTATTGAGGGTGTAGCCGAAATACTTCATACCCAAAAACGTGGGAATGATGGACAGCGGTAAGGCCGTGGACACCACAAAGGTAGCGCGCCAGTCACGCAGGAACAACCACACCACCAGGATCGCCAAGAGCGCGCCGTCGTACAGCAGCTCCATAGAGCCTTTGAAGTTTTCCTCCACCGGCTGGGCGTTGTCAATAATCGCCTCGATGCGCAGGTCCGGGTTTTCTTCCTGTAGCGTGGCCACCACCAGCCGCGCGCCCTCGGCAACTGCCACTTCGCTGGCGCCTTTGCTGCGGAATATTTCAAAGGCTACGACTTTGGTGCCATCGTGGGTGGCAATCGCCCGCGCTTCGCTCACGGTGTCCATAACCTTGGCAATTTGCTCCAGGCGCACATGGCGGCCATCGGGCAGGGGCAAGTCCAGCTGGGCCAACTCTTGTGCGCTTTGCACGGTGGCAATGGTGCGCACCGATTGCTCGGCGCCGCTGATATCACCGCGTCCGCCGGGCGCCTCGATTTGCACGATTTTGAGGCGGCGCGACACGTCCAAAGCCGATACGCCCAGCGCCGCCATGCGCTCGGCATCTAGCTCCACGCGCACCTCACGGTAAACGCCGCCCAGGCGCTTCACAGCACCCACACCGGGCACCCCGCGTAAACGCTTGTTCACGGTGTTATCGACAAACCAGCTGATGGCTTCGTCATCACGCAGCTGCATGCCCGGCTTGCCCGCGGCCTGCACGGTATAGGTTCTTACCACACGGCCCGCGGTAGAGGCCTTGGTCACCGACGGATCGCGCAACTCAGAAGGCAAATCGGCACGCACACTGGCGACCGCATCACGCACCTCGCTAAGGGCTTCGTTAATCGGCTTTTCGAGCACAAATTCCACCGTCACGATTGCGCTGCCGTCTAGCACGGTGGTGTACACGTTTTTGACGCTGGCCAAAGTGGCTACCGCGTCTTCTATCTTGCGCGCCACCTCGGTTTCCATTTGCGCCGGCGCCGCGCCCGGCAAGCCCGCTTCCACCGTGACGATGGGCAATTCAATGTCCGGGAAGTCCTGTACCACACTGCCGCGAAAGGCCAGCAAACCAGCCAGCGTCAGCAAGACGAAGAGCATGATCGCCGGGATCGGATTCCTGATGGAGTAAGCCGAAAAATTCACACCCGCCCCTTATTGCGCAGCTGCGCTGGCTGCGGGCCGTGCCGCACTGGCAGGCGCTGCAGGCGCAGGCCCGGCTACTTTGACACTGTCGCCATCGCGCAAAAAGCCGGCCCCCGAGGCCACCACCAGCGCATCGGCTTGCAGACCCTCGGTGACTTCAATCACCGGACCTGAGGCGCTGCTCGCGCGTCTGCCGGTGCTGATACGCGTCTGCGTGACCCGGCCATCGTTTTGCAGCAGGAAGCAATAACTAAAACCGTCGCGCACCACCACGGCTTGCTGGGCTACCGTGAGGGCCGTTGTTTGGCCTAAAACAAATTCGCCCGGTGCATACATGCCCGGCTTAAGCGCTGCGGCGTTTTTATCTACAGGGCCCATCAAATCCACATAGACCAGGCCGACGCGGCTTTGCGCATCCACCGTGGGCGCGAGCATGCGCACCCTGCCCTGCCACTGGCCGCCACCCGGCGCAGTAATGCGGGCTGCAGCGCCCACCACGACACGTGCCAATTCATTGGCAGTGAGTTCGGCGCGCCATTCCAAACGGCTGCGGCGCAGCATGCGAAACAGCTCACTACCAGGCGCCACGACGGCTCCCAAAGCCGCATTGCGGGCGATGATGGTGCCACTATCGGGCGCAATAATTTGCGTGTGCTTAAGGCGCAGCAATTGGCTATCCAAGCCGGCCTTGGCCGCTGCCAGGCGGGCTTTGGCCATTTGCTCGGCACTGAGCATCTGGCTGATTTGCTGGGCGCTCAAGGCGCTGTCGTTTTGCAGGGCACGGGCACGGTCGGCATTCACCACGGCGTCATTGGCAGCGGCCTGCGCCTCGGCCAGTTGGGCGCGTGCCAATGCCACATCGGCCTGCACACTGTCGGCCGACAGCTGCGCCAGCAACTGGCCTGCTTGCACCACATCGCCCACATTGGCCATCAGGTCGGCAATGCGCAAACCGCCTACTTCAGCGGACACACTGGCCTCTTGCCAGGCAGCCACATTGCCATTGGCAACCAAGGTCAAGGGCAGCATGGTTTTTTGCACCCGGGTGGTGCTGACGGTTAAGGCCGGTTTGGCTGCGGGCTGGGCTTGCACTGCCTGGGCGCCAGACACAGCCAGAGCAGAAAGTAGCAGGCCGATCTGCAAAAAATGACCTGCCGCCGGGAGTCCCAGGGCCAGATGCAAACGTAAAAAAAATGGGGGCTCAGGCAAATGCATACGTCTTAACTTTCGGTCTTATTGATTCATGTCGCTGGGAGCAGGCTGTAACACCGAAGCCGGCCCGACACCGGCGCTGGCGCTGTCCCAGCCACCACCGGCGGCGCGGTACAAGCGCACCCAGGCGCGCCGGCCTTCCCACTGCAAACCGGTGCGCTGCGCATCGGCGGCCAGCAGACCACGGCGCGCCTCTTGCAGCTCCAGCCCGGTGGCCATGCCCTGGCGCTGGCGGGTTAGCACGGCCGCATGCACCTGCTGCGCATAGCGGTAACTGCGCTGCGCTTGTTCGCTGCGGTCGGTATTCAATTGCAATTGCACCAGCGCCTCTTCCACCTCGCGCACCGCGCTGCGCACACGCGCTTGGTATATCGCTACTTTGCTTTCAAAGTTGAATTGCGAGGCCTCAATATTGGACTGGCGCTGCCCGGCATCAAACACTGGCACCATCAATGACACCGGCCCCACAGACCAGCTTGTCAGGCTTTTGTCCACGCCGGCAATACCGAACTGCGCCGGACCAATCGAGCCGTTGATGGTCAGCCGGGGCCAGCGCTGCGCCTGGGCACCGGCCACCAAAGCGGCAGCGGTAAAGACCTCGCGCTCGGCGGCGAATACATCCGGACGCTGGGCTATGGTTTGTGCAGGCAGGCTGGCCAGTGCCAAGCCCGGTGCGTCCTGCGCCGCGCCGGGCGCGCGGATCAGGCCACGCACCTGTGCCTCGGGCAAGGCCGACAGCGCCACCAGCGCTTTGATGCCCAGATCGCATTGCGCGCTTTGCTCGAACCAGCGGCTATGCGCATCGGCCGCCGCAGAACGGGCCAGCGCCAGACTGGCGGCCGGCGTCATACCGGCAGCCAGCAATTGGCCGGACAGGCGCGCGGTCTCTTCATAGGATTGATAAATGGCCTGCGCGTTGTCGGCCAAAGGCTGGCAGGCGCGCGCGCCGTAATAAGCGTGGGCCACTTCGGCCGCCAAGGCCACGCGTGCATCGTGCCATTGCGCTTGGCTGGACTGCAATCGGGCCAGTGCACCGTCCTTCACCACTTGGTTGGCGCCGACCAGATCGATTTCCCAACTGGCCTGCACTGACGCCGCAGCGGTGCTGGTAAGGCCGATGTCGGGCTGGTTCTCGCCCCGGCTCAGCGAAACGCCGGCGCCCACCTGAGGCAGCAAAGTCGCGCGGGCGGAGGCGCTGCTGGCCCGGGCCTGGGCGATGGCGGCCATGGCCTGCGTCAGATTCGGGCTGGCGTTTTGCGCGGCCTCCAACAAACGCAAGAGCGACGCATCCGCCTGGGCCTGCCACCAATCTTGCAAGCTAAGGGGCTTGCCCTGGTGAGGCAAGGGGGCCTGCCACTGCGCCACCAGCGGCGCCACAGGTGCGCTCGGTTGCTGCGGCAAGGTACAGGCGGTCAATAGAAGTGCGGCGCTGGCTGTGGCGATGGTGCACATCCGGGTGCACAGCGCGCTGTTCTGCAAATGCTTCATTCAGTAAATATTTTCAAGTCGAGGGAGCCAGGCTGCAGGTGGCCAAACGCATTTGGCGCCGCCTGTAGATGAACCATTATTGGGCATTTAAGGCAATCGGCGCTCCGATAAGGCTTTGATGCCTAATCATCCTAGCGCGCAAGCATGACGCGGCGCTCAGCTGGCGTGTGCCAAGGTACTGACCGCCGTAACCAGCCCAATACCGGCCAACAGCCAGGCGATTTGCGTAGCGGTTTGCAAGCCGCCCAGACGCTTTTGCAATTGCGGAATCAAATCGGCCAGGGCCACGTAGATAAAGCTACTGGAGGCGATGACCAGGAAAAACGGCAAATACGCCTGCAATTGGTCCACCAGCCAATAACCCAGCAAACCGCCCAGAGCGGTAACCGACCCGGCCATGGATACCTTGATGAGCGCCGCCTGGCGGTCGGTAGCGCCGGCGCGCAAGATGACCAAGTCGCCCATGTGGTGTGGCACTTCGTGCGCCAGCACGGCGACCGAGGCAATCAGGCCCAGACGCACATCGGCCATAAAGGCCGATGCAATTAGCACACCGTCGCCAAAACAATGCACGCTATCGCCCGCCAGCACCGCCCAACTGCCGCTGCTGTGGCCAGGTCCCGACGCGTGGTCATGGTCATGGTCATCGCTGTGGGCATGGCTGTGGGCATGCGCACCATGTTCATGCCCGTGGTGCCAAAGTTCCGCCTTATCGAGCAGGAAGAAAAATACCAGACCGATGAGCAAAGCCATAAACAAATCATGCGCGCCGGCCTGACTTTCAAAAGCTTCCGGCAGCAAATGCATGAACGCGGTGGCCAGCAAAGCACCGGCTGCCATGCTCAGCATGTGCTGGGTGTAGCGCGCCATCAACCCAAAGCTGAGGATCGCAGCCACCCAGACGCTGCCTATACCCGCGCACAGGGTTCCGATCAAAATGGCAAAAACAATCACAGGGGTTCCTTTTGGGGCGCCTATTGTGCAACAGGCCAAGCGGGGCTCGGTTTAATGCGCCTGATCCCAATTAGGCCCCAGCCCCACTTCAGCCAGCAGCGGCACTTTGAGCTGGGCCACCGCAGCCATGATGCGGGGTATTTCGATGCGCAGCCAGTCCACCTCGGCTTGGGGCACTTCAAAAACTAATTCATCATGGACCTGCATGATCATGCGGGTGCCATAACCGCCAGCATCGAGGGCGCGCTGCACCTGCACCATGCTGAGCTTGATTAAATCGGCCGCCGTGCCTTGCATGGGCGCGTTGATCGCGGCGCGCTCGGCCCCGGCGCGGCGCTGGCCGTTGGGCGAATTGATTTCGGGCAGATACAAGCGCCGGCCAAACACGGTTTGCACATAGCCTTGGGCTTTAGCCTGCGCTCGGGTGTCGTCCATATAGCGTTTTACACCGGCAAAACGGGCGAAGTAGCGCTCGATATAGTTTTTGGCCGCGGTGTTGTCGATGCCCAGGTTGCGCGCCAGGCCGTAAGCGCTCATGCCGTAAATCAAGCCGAAGTTAATCACCTTGGCGTAGCGGCGCTGCTCGCTGCTGACTTGGTCCAGTGCCAGCCCGAAGACCTCAGCGGCGGTGGCACGGTGCACGTCCAAGCCCTGGTGAAAGGCCTGCAAAAGCGCCTCGTCCCCGCTGATATGCGCCATGATGCGCAACTCGA
>JAEMRG010000115.1 GCA_016463455.1 Rhodoferax sp. | reverse complement strand
ACCCGGCGTGCTTTTGAGTCTGGGCAGGTACAGGTGTGTCTGCACAACCTGCGTGACCATGCCGAAGGCAATTACCGCCGCGTGGATGACCGACCTTTTGGTGGCGGTCCGGGCATGGTCATGATGGCCGAGCCTTTGACCCTGGCGCTGGCGCAGGCACAGGCGCAGCGATCAACGCCCGGCAAAGTCATTTTGTTTTCCCCACTCGGGCGCGTGTTAGACCATGCGACCGTTCAGCGCTGGGCGGTGAGCGAGGGAGCGGTACTGCTGTGTGGCCGCTATGAAGGTTTGGACCAGCGCTTTGTGGACCGCTATGTCGACGAGCAAATCAGCCTGGGGGACTTTGTGGTTTCCGGGGGCGAGTTGCCGGCCATGTTGCTGCTGGACGCGATTGCCCGTTTGCAGCCTGAAGTGCTCAGCGACGCGCAAAGCCACCAACAAGACAGTTTTAACCCGGCGCTGGACGGTTTGCTGGATTGTCCGCATTACACGCGCCCGGAGGATTGGCAAGGCCGTCTAGTGCCCGAGGTACTGCTGTCGGGCCACCACGAGCGCATAGAGCGATGGCGACGTGATCAACGCTTGTTGCTGACAGCCAGGCTGCGCCCCGAGCTTATTGCTGCGGCGAGGGCGACGGGTGCGTTGGACGCAGCCGATGAAAAATTGCTGCGCGGCACGCTTTAGAGCCCTGACTGCGCGAGCCAAGTTCGGGTTGAAGCTGCGCCTTGCCTAGATTGTTATAATGACTGGCTAACCGATCCTCTGCATGGCCAAATAAGGCGCAGCAATGGTGCTGACACGACAAGGTGACCCCTTAGGGTCCCGGCGCTTGCAAGATCACGAAAGAAGCTATGAACCTCATCCAAATTCTGGAACAAGAGGAAATTGCGCGTTTGGGTAAAACCATCCCCAATTTCTCCCCTGGTGACACCGTCATCGTTAGCGTTAATGTGGTCGAGGGCACCCGCAAGCGCGTCCAGGCCTACGAAGGCGTGGTGATTGCCAAGCGCAATCGCGGTCTGAACAGCGGTTTTATCGTCCGCAAAATTTCCAGCGGCGAAGGCGTGGAACGTACCTTCCAAACCTACAGCCCACTGATCGCTGGTATCGAAGTGAAGCGCCGTGGCGATGTGCGTCGCGCCAAGCTCTACTACCTGCGTGACCGCAGCGGCAAGTCGGCACGTATTAAAGAAAAGCTGCCCGCCAAAAAGACCGCCGCTTGACCGGTTCTTCGGTAATTTTGAAAACCGCCCCGGGCATCCCGGCGGCGGTTTTTTTATGCGTCAAACGAATTTATAGTGCACAAAAGCATGAGCAATATCCCGCCATTTGACCCGCGCCAAGTGCCTTTTGAGTTGGCCGACGGGCATCTGCCACCGGTACCTGACGACCATTTCCATCCGAAAGCGCTAGCCCTGCGCTTTCATGCGCCTCCCGTCTGGGAGCCCGAATTCCGGGTGGAGCCACGCTTTATAGACCGTCAACCCAGCGCCGCCTCCGTGCTGGTCGGCTTAGTGACCCATGAGCGACCTACGGTGTTACTGACGCTGCGAAATGCCGGACTGAGTAGCCATGCCGGTCAGGTCGCCTTTCCAGGCGGTAAATCGGATGCAGAGGACCAGGACGCCGTGGCCACCGCCTTGCGCGAGGCCCAGGAAGAGGTGGGCTTGCACCCACGCCATGTGCACGTTTTGGGTAGTCTTCCGCACTACACCACGGGCAGTGGTTTCGTGGTGACGCCAGTGGTGGCACTGCTAGAGCCCGACTATGCCATCGCGCCCAATGCCGGTGAAGTCGATGCCGTATTTGAAGTGCCGCTGGATTTTTTGATGAACCCGGCGCACCACCGGCGCCACACCCTGCAAACTCCCATAGGCCCACGCCATTGGATTTCCATGCCCTACCAGGATGGCGCCCAGGAGCGCTATATCTGGGGCGCCACCGCCGGTATGTTGCGCAATTTGTACCGGTTTTTACTTCCGGCTTAGGCCCAGTTGCGGCCCAGCCCGTCGGTATGATGCGGTGACATGAGCTTTTTTGCCATTCTTTGTGCTTTACTGATTGAGCAGGCCCGCCCGCTCAAGGGTACGAATTTTTTGCCTACGCAGCTGCGAAGCGCTCTGTCCTGGGCGGTACGCCAGCTGGACACCGGGCAGGATGCACACGCCAGGTTGACCTGCGTCGTGGTCGTCTTGTTACCCACAGTTCTCATCGCCCTGGTGCATTGGGCCTTTCTGTTTTGGCTGGGATGGATGGCTGCATTGGTGTGGAACATCATCATTTTGTACTTCACGCTGGGTTTCAGGCAGTTCAGCCACCATTTCACCGATATCCGCGATGCGCTGGAAGCCGGGGACGAAGACGCCGCGCGCAGCCTGTTGGCCCAATGGATGCAGATCGATGCGTCCGATCTGCCACGCAGCGAAATTGTCCGCCAAGTGATTGCCCATTCGGTGCTCAATGCCCACCGCTGCGTATTTGGGGTATTTGCCTGGTATTCGCTGTTATCTGCTTTGGGGCTGGGGCCTGCAGGCGCGGTGATGTACCGTTTGGCGGAGTATTTTTCCGCCTTGGCTAAACGACCGGTGAGCCCGCAGACCTTGCTGCTCAGCCCGGCATTGCGGGACTATGTGGGCCTGTGGTGGCACCGGATCGATTGGATTCCGACCCGCTTGACGGCCATGGGCTTTGCTTTTGTAGGCAGCTTTGAAGATGCGATTGACCGGTGGCGAAAATTTGAAGCCGCTGTGCCTGGCGATAACGACGGCATCGTCCTGGCGGCGACCGCCGGAGCGGTTCATATCGGACTGACCGAAGTGGACTTGCGCAATGCAGCACCGGTGCCCCAGCTAGGCCATTTGCGTGCCATAGTCGGCCTGGTCTGGCGCACGGTGGTGATGTGGATGGTGGTGCTGGCCTTGATGTCGCTGGCGCGTTTGCTGGGCTGAAGTACTCAACCGCGCCTGCCGCTAAGCGCTTTGTTGGCTGGAAGCGTGCGCCTCAATACCGCTTTTGCGAAAGCTCTTCAAACAAGTCTCTGTAAATTTTGTAGCGCACCGCGCTAATTGGGCTGGGCTCGGCTGCGCAGGCGCTGCGCACGCCGCAGCCGGGTTCGTGCAAATGGCTGCAGTTGTAAAACTTGCAGTCGCTGGCCTGGGCTTGGATATCGGGCATGAGCTTGCCCAAGTCCATGGGCGCGATGTGGTGCAGGCCAAATTCCTGAAACCCTGGTGAGTCGATCAAGGCTGATTGTTTATTTGCGTCCAGCCAGTACCAGGTGGTGCTGGTGGTGGTGTGCTTGCCCGCCTGTAAGGCAATAGAAATTTCCTGTGTCAGGACATTGGCTTTTGGAACCCATCGGTTGATGAGCGAACTTTTTCCCGCGCCTGAGGGACCTAGTACCAGGCTGCTCTTGCCTGCCAATAGTGTGCGCAGCCGCTCCGTGTCATCGTCGGCTGTTTGTACAACGGGCGTATCGCTGGAAGGCTTGAAAGCCGTAGCTAAAACCGGGTACTGCATGGCGCGGTAGGGTGCTAAGCGTTCCCAAGCGGCAGCAAACAAACTACCCAGATCACGTTTATTGAGTACGATGAGCGCGTCCAGTTGCTGGGCCGCAGCGGCAATCAGAGCGCGCGACAGCTGCCCATCGGAGAACTCGGGCTCCGCGCCCAAAACAATCACCACCTGGTCGATATTGGCTGCAAAGGACTTGGTGCGGATTTCGTCCTGGCGGTACATCAAATTGCGACGGGGCAAGACCTTTTCTATGGTGCCTTCATCTTGCGTGGCAAGCCAGAGCACCTGGTCGCCCACCACAGTTTGGCTTTTCTTGCCGCGAGCGTGGCAGATAACTTTGCGGCCCGCCGGGGTCTCCACCCATACATGCCGGCCATGGCTGGCGATGACCAGGCCCTTTTGTAAATCGGCTGTCTCAGCCAAGCGCGCTCCCGGCTTGCTCTGGGTCGGCTAAGGCATCGACCAGGGCGGCACAGCGCACATCCCGCTGCGAGATACCGGCCACATCGTGGGAGCGCCAGCGCACACTGCAGCTGCGGTAGGCCAGCAGCATGTCCGGATGGTGATCTTGTTGCTCGGCTACATAGGCTACGGCATTGGCAAATGCCAGGGTGTGCAAATAGCTTGCAAAGCAGAATGTTTTTTCAATCGCCAGTGTGTCGCCGTCGCCCCATAGCTTCCATCCGTCCAAACTGGCCAGCCGCGCGATGACTTGCGGGCCGGTCAGAGCCTGGCTTGTGGCGCTTTGGGGTGTGGCAGCGGCTGTATTCATAGGTTGACTTTATAAAGGCGCCGCCAGCATGCGGCCCAGGCGTTCAGAGGCCGGCGGGTGCGAGTAATAAAACTTGACATAGAGCGGGTCTGGCGTAAGCGTGGAGGCGTTGTCTTCGTATAACTTCAGCAAGGCTGAGGCCAAATCCGCGCCGCGCGTTTGGGCCATGGCATAGGCATCGGCCTCAAACTCGTGCTTGCGTGAAATCTGGGCAAATAGCGGCCCGAGAAAACCGGTAAAAGAAGGTAAGGCCAGCATAAATAGCAACAAAGCCAGGGCATCGTTGGCGCCCGCTAAGTTGGGAATCACGCCCAAGCCGGTATAAAACCATACTTGCGCGCTGGCCCAGCCCAAAGCCGCAAAGCCGGCCAGACTGATGGCGAAAATCGACACGATGCGCTTGAGAATATGTTTGTGCTTGAAATGGCCTAATTCATGGGCCAGCACCGCATCGACTTCGTCGGGCGTAAGGCGAGCCAGCAAGGTGTCATAAAAAACTACCCGTTTAGAGGCGCCAAAGCCGGTGAAATAGGCGTTGGCATGGGCGCTGCGTTTGCTGCCGTCCATCACATAAAAACCTTGCGCCTGAAAGCCGCAGCGCTGCATCAGGGCGCGCACGCGCTCAGTCAGTGCCTTGTCGTCCAATGCTTGGAATTTATTGAACAGCGGCGCAATCCAGGTCGGATAAATCAGCATGGCCAGTAGGTTGAAACCCATCCACACACCCCAGGTCCAGGCCCACCACAGCGTGCCCGCCGCAGCCATCATCCAAAGCACCAGGGCGAGCAAGGGGCCGCCAATCAGCAGGCCCAAGAACAGGGATTTGATCAGGTCTTGCAGCCAGAGTTTGGCACTGGTTTTGTTAAAGCCAAATCGCTCTTCAATAATAAACGTCGCGTACAGCGAGAAAGGCAATTCCAGCAGCGTGTTGATGGCGGTGAAGGCGCCTACCAGGGCCAGTTGCTGCCAAAGGCCTGCGCCCAGGGTGTCTAGTAAAACGCCGTTCAATGCAGATAAGCCCCCCAGCAGCGTCCAGGCCAAGGCGAGGGCCGCGCCCCACGCCAGTTCGATCAGTCCAAAGCGTGCTTTCACCACCGTGTAATCGGCCGCGCGCTGATGCGCTTGCAAGGCAATAGTGGATGCGAAGGCTGGCGGCACCGCGTCACGGTGGGTGGCTACATGCCGGATCTGGCGCGTGGTCAGCCACAATTTCAATAAAAGGCTGGCGGACAGGGCCAGCGCAAAAACAAAGGTCAGGGTGTCGGAGGGATTGAGCGCGGTGTCTTGCATGGGGACGCAGTTTAGGCCATAGGCGACAATCTCAACTATGCAAGACCCATTAAGCCCACTCACAAAATCCGACAAAAACCTGGTCTGGCTGGACTGCGAAATGACCGGCCTGCATCCGGCACAGGACCGAATTATCGAAATCGCTGTGGTCGTTACCGGCCCTCTGTTGGAGTTGCGCACCGAAGGCCCGGTGTTTGTGATCCACCAGTCCGATGCGCAGCTCGACGCCATGGACGCCTGGAACAAGGGCACCCACGGCAAAAGTGGCCTTATCGACAAAGTGCGCGCCTCGACCTGGAACGAGGCGCAGGCCGAAGAGGCCTTGCTTGTATTTTTGGCGCAGTACCTGCCCGCCGGCGCCTCGCCCCTGTGTGGCAACACCATCGGCCAGGACCGGCGTTTTCTGGCCGCCTATATGCCGCGCCTGGAGGCCTTTTTCCACTACCGCAACCTGGATGTCAGCACCTTAAAAGAGCTCAGCCGACGCTGGCGACCCGAGGTGTACGCGAGTTTTAAAAAGCAACAAAAACACACTGCGCTGGCTGACGTGCATGAATCTATCGATGAGCTGGAACACTACCGAACGCATTTCTTGAAGATCTAAGCGCTTGGACGCCCGGGCACGCGCCGCGCATGCGTGCCGTTTTAGTCGCGCCATTATTGCTTGCAAGGCCGGCGCATTAGTACAAACCCGAATCCGTGCCATAATCGAAGGCTTCGCTTAAGGGCAGTACGGCAATCAGGCCGGCGCCAGCGAAATTTGCACATCTCCCAACATTCACCGGGTCCAAGTAAAGAGGGCCCCAGCCGCACCGGCAGCGTAGCAGACGCACCTGGCGCAGCCTCCGTTTGATGGTTGATGTTTTTTAACCATTGACGGAACGCCCACC